>NZ_JBLRWZ010000001.1:0-149395 GCF_047920995.1 Aliidiomarina sp. | reverse complement strand
AGTATTAAAAGCGAAAGGTGTTTACGATAAAAATCGTTTATTCGGCGTAACCACGCTTGATGTGATTCGCGCTGAAACCTTTGTGGGCGAGCTCAAAGGTATTCCGGTAGAAGACGTGCAAGTGCCGGTAATTGGTGGCCATAGTGGCACCACGATTTTACCATTGCTTTCACAAGTGAAAAGCGTTGAATTCACTCAAGAAGAAATCGAATCACTTACGCACCGCATTCAAAACGCTGGTACCGAAGTGGTTGAAGCCAAAGCTGGCGGCGGCTCTGCAACCCTATCAATGGGCCAAGCGGCAGCACGTTTCTGCTTAGCTGTAGTGAAGGGCCTACAAGGTGTTCACGTTACTGAATATGCTTATGTTGAAGGCGATGGCAGTGATGCTCAGTATTTTGCGCAAGCCGTTGTGTTGGGCGCAAATGGTATTGAAGAAATTCTACCTTATGGCGAGCTCAGCGATTTTGAAGCAAAAGCAAAAGCCGATATGCTAGATGGCCTGAAAAAAGACATCCAAATGGGTATCGATTTCGCCAATCAGTAAAGCTTGATTGCTATATTGCCATCCATTGGTGATGTGTGAATAAACCGCGTTCGGCTATGCCAAGCGCGGTTTTTTGCTGCAGTATTGGTGCTCAATGGTTACCGATGGTACAAAAATCCGGGAAGTTAGCCGCTTTTATTTGGCTGTTTGCGGTGTACTATGTGGCTTTACGCCAACCGTTCCACCGCAAGGTTCGCCAGCGCAATCAGCGCTTGCTTATGCTCGTTATCGGGGAAAGGTGCGAGTGCGGCAACAGCTAAATCGCGCTGCTCCAGCGCTTTATTGCGGGTGTATTCTAAAGCGCCAGTACTGTGCATAACAGCGAGTATGGGTTCTAGTGCATCGCGGCGGCCACCTTCTTCAATGGCGCTACGGATCAGCGCAGCGTTTTCTGCATCAGTGTTCCACATCGCATACAGCAGTGGCAGGGTAGGTTTACCCTCAGCTAAATCATCGCCGGCATCTTTGCCCATGGTTTCGGCATCGGAAGTGTAATCGAGTAAATCATCCACTAACTGGAAAGCGTTACCTAAATAGCGGCCATAATCAGCGGCGGCTTGTTCGATTTCAGGGCTTTGTTCAGCAAGCACGGCACCAAGCTGGGTGGCTGCTTCAAATAATTTTGCCGTTTTATTGTAGATAACTTGGAAATAAGAGGCTTCGGTGGTGTTGGGATCATTGCAGTTCATTAGCTGCAACACTTCCCCCTCGGCGATAATATTGGTGGCATCAGCGAGTACTTCGAGCACGCGCATGCTCTCGGTTTGTACCATCAATTGAAATGCGCGGGTATAAAGAAAATCGCCCACTAATACGCTGGCTTCGTTGCCGAATAAGGCGTTGGCCGTTTCTTTGCCGCGCCGGGTGAGTGATTCATCTACCACATCATCATGCAGCAATGTGGCTGTATGAATAAACTCTACGATTGCCGCCAAGAGGTGATGCTTGTTGCCTGCATAACCAAATGCGCGTGCTGTAAGCACCGCCAGTTGGGGGCGTAAACGCTTACCACCGCTGTTGATAATGTAAAAGCTCAGCTGGTTAATCAACGCGACATCAGAACTTAATTGTGCTGTAATAATGTTGTTTACAGCACGCATATCAGCATCGCTAAGCGTGCGTACGGCAGATAAATCCATTGTGGGTTGGCTCTTTATTTACATAATATTTGCGGCTGATTTTACCTGATTTACAAATTTCTGCCAGTTTGATCATTTTTATATAATTCGCTTGCGCTAAGCGCGATTTTTCCGTAAAATCCGCGACCTAAATTAAGTTTGTAGCGCCTGTAAAAGGCATTGGAGAAAAATATGTACGCGGTTTTTCAAAGTGGCGGTAAACAACACCGTGTCACCGAGGGCCAGACCGTTCGCCTGGAAAAGCTCGAAGCAGCTACCGGTGATACCGTTGAGTTTGAGCAAGTGCTCATGCTCTCTGATGGTGAAAACGTGACAATTGGTGCACCTTTCGTTGAAGGTGGCAAGATTAAAGCAGAAGTAGTGACCCATGGTCGTGGCGATAAAATTACTATCGTTAAGTTCCGTCGTCGGAAGCACTCACGCAAGCAACAGGGTCATCGTCAGTGGTTCACGGAAGTGAAAATCACTGGTATTGGCGCTTAAGAGGAGTAGAGACAGATGGCACATAAAAAAGCAGGTGGTTCCACACGTAACGGTCGCGATTCAGAAAGCAAACGTTTAGGTGTGAAGCGTTATGGCGGTGAAACTGTACTAGCCGGAAACATTCTGGTTCGTCAGCGGGGCACTAAGTTCCATGCAGGTGAAGGCGTAGGTGTTGGTCGTGACCACACTTTATTCGCCAAAGTAGAAGGTAAAGTTACTTTCGAACAGCGTGGACCACAAAACCGTAAGTTCATCAGCGTTTACGCTGACTAAGAACTTCACAGGTTTTCCCGAAAACCCCGCCCGAGTGCGGGGTTTTTTTGTCTTTATTCAAGCATCGAGCAAAACAGGCAGTAACCATGAAATTCGTAGATGAAGCAGAAATTCGCGTAGAAGCAGGTGATGGCGGCAATGGCTGCATCGGCTTTCGCCGTGAAAAATACATCCCTAAAGGCGGCCCTGATGGCGGCGATGGCGGCGATGGTGGTGATGTTTGGTTAATTGCCGATGAAAACGTGAATACCCTTATCGATTTCCAATTTGAACGTTTGCATCGTGCCCAGCGCGGTGAAAATGGCAAAAGCAGCAATTGCACCGGTAAGCGCGGCGAAGATAAAACCATTACGGTACCTGTGGGTACGCGTATTATTGATCGTGAAACCGGCGAAACTATCGGCGATTTAACCGCTCATGGGCAACGCGTAATGGTTGCGAAAGGCGGCTTCCATGGCCTAGGCAACACGCGCTTTAAAAGCAGTACCAACCGTGCGCCACGGCAAAAAACTGATGGCACCAAAGGCGAACACCGCATTTTACAACTGGAATTGATGTTGTTAGCGGATGTGGGCTTGTTGGGTATGCCGAATGCAGGTAAATCTACCTTAATTCGCTCGGTTTCAGCTGCCAAACCGAAAGTAGCAGATTATCCGTTTACCACTATTACCCCAAACTTGGGTGTAGTGCGGGTTTCTCCTAGCCAAAGCTTTGTATTGGCAGATATCCCGGGCTTGATTGAAGGTGCGGCAGATGGTGCTGGCTTAGGTATTCAATTTTTGAAGCACTTAGAGCGCTGTGGTTTATTGTTACATTTGGTGGATATCGCGCCATTTGATGAATCGAATCCGGCCGATACCGCAGAAACGATTATTGCCGAATTAGCCCAATACAGCCCAGAGTTAGCGGCCAAGCCGCGCTGGTTGGTATTGAATAAAACTGATTTGGTAGATGAAGAAACATTGGCCGAGCGCCGTGCTGAAATAGTTGCGCGCTTAGATTGGCAAGGGCCGGTATTTGAGCTCTCGGCGATTACTGGCAAAGCTTGTAAAGAGCTAATTCAAGCGATTATGGTGTACTTGGAAGAGCTGCCGAAAGAGCAAGCGCCAGAAATAACCGATGAAGCGCCAGTAGAGTTTAAGTGGACCAACTACCACGATGAACAGATGCGCAAAGCAGATGAAGAGTGGGGCGATGATCTGGAAGATGATTTAGATGACGAAGACGATGATTGGGAAGAAGAACCTGATGATGGTCATGTAATTTATAAGCCTTAACATTTTCATGTTGTTACTGGGAAAAAGGAACTAAGCATGCATATCTCATTGATCGCCGCGATGGCTCATAACCGCGTAATTGGCCGTGATGGAGATATGCCATGGCATTTGCCCAGTGAACTTCAGTACTTTAAAGAATTAACCCTCGGTAAACCTATCATTATGGGGCGCCACACCTTTGCCTCAATTGGTAGGCCTTTGCCGGGCCGCCACAACATCGTAATTACCAGCAAGCCGAATGCCCTACCAGCAGGCGTGAGTGCAGCCAGCAACCCTACAGAGGCCCTAGAGATTGCCAAATCTGCTGCTGCGGCCGATGGCATTGACCTACAAGAAGTGATGGTTATTGGTGGTGGGCAGATTTACGCTGCTTTCCTGCCGATGGCCACGCGCCTGTATATTACCCAAATCGATTTACAGGTAGATGGCGATACGTACTTTCCTGAATATCAACCCGATGAATGGCAGCGTACCTTGTTGCGTGAACATACTGCCGAAGCTACTAATCCTCTTAATTACAAAGGCTACCTATACGAGCGCAACTCAGCGCACGCCGAGAGCGAATAGCGGGTTTTTTGTTAGCAAATGTAAACCGCTATTGCAGTAACCGTTTGAACTCGGTACAAAGTATACCTTAGCTAGCGTTTAACAAGAGAGATAACAAATGATAACGCGAACCTCGCCAAAATGGCTGGTTGCAGCATCGCTGTGGACCATGGCCAGCATATCTGTGTATGCGGCAAATGCTGCAGATAATACCGAACTTCCTACGAATACTTCGCAACGCGCTACAGCGCTGCAAACCGAACCTTGCCATGTGCGTGGCCTTGATGAACAAGTTGAGTGCGCTACGTTAGCGGTTCCGGAAAACTATAAGCAACCGAATGGCCGAACCATTGCCTTGAACATCGTGCGTTTACCAGCGGTGAGCTCAGGCGCGGCCGCTGATCCGCTGTTTTTTCTTGCCGGTGGCCCAGGCCAAGCCGCAACGGAACTAACCGGGGTTATTGCGCAGATCTTTCGCGATGTGCGGCAACGGCGCGATATTATCTTGGTAGATCAGCGCGGTACTGGTAAATCGAATGGCATGCAATGTGAGATCTCGGTATTAGAAGATTTATTGGTGCCGGATGATGCAGCTGATCTTGCTGCGGCAATGGCTGAATGTGCCTCTGAGTTTGAGCATGATTTTCAGCAGTACAACACGGTAAATGCCATTCAAGATTTTGAAGCGGTGCGCCAAGCTTTTGGCTACCAGCAGGTGAATTTGTATGGCGGTTCGTATGGCACTCGTGCAGCGCTCGTATGGATGCGTGAAGCGCCGGAATCATTGCGCAGTGTAGTTCTCGATGGTGTGGCGCCTACACAAGTAGTAATTGGCCCATTTGGCACCTATAGCCAACGGGCATTTGATTTAATGGTGGCGGATTGCGCCAACGACAGCGGCTGTGCCGAGCAGTTTGGTGATATAGCCGCCACGTACTATGCGTTGCGCGAACGCCTGCAAGCAGAGCCGGAACGCATGCTGATGAATGATGCTCGCAGCGATGAGCCGCGCGAAATATTAATGACCGCATCTCGCTTGGCAAGCACGTTGCGCGGGGCGTTGTATTCGCCGCGCAGTAGGCAATTGCTACCGCTGGTAATTAGCGAGGCGTATCAGGGTAACTGGCGGCCGTTATCGGGTTTGATAGGTGCCTTTGATGGTGAATCCCCGTTATATGTTGGTTTATTGGCCTCAGTGATCTGCCAAGAAGATATGCCGCGGGCCAGCGCTGAGCTATTAGCCGATGATGCCGATAACCGCTTTATTGGTGGCAGAACGGGCTATGATTTTCAGAAAATTTGCGCCGGCTGGCCAGTGCAATCCTTGCCTGATGAGCGCCATGCCGAACCAGTACAAAGCGATATTCGTACGCTATTGCTCTCGGGTGAGCAAGATCCGGTAACACCACCAGAATGGGGCAACATTGCTGCAGAAACCCTAACCAACAGCCAGCATTTAGTGGCTGAGTTTGGGGGCCACACTATTATGAGCCACACCTGTGCCAATCGCCTGATTGCGCAGTTTCTTGATAACCCAAGCAATGAAGTGGATGGCGCCTGTTTAAGCCGCACGCGTTTGCTGCCGTTTATTCGCAACGTTAACGCAGCGGGGATGTAAGAAATGATTGTAACCAACGGATTAGAAAAAGCTTACAAAGATGTGCAAGCGCTTAAGGGCCTTTCATTTCATGCCAACGATGGCGAAATTACTGGATTGCTAGGCCCCAATGGCGCCGGTAAAACCACATGCCTGCGCAGTATTTATGGTTTGATTAAACCCGATACGGGCAGCGCCACGGTAGATAGTATTGAAGCATCGGTGGCTCCGCTAGAAGTGCGCAAGCGCATTGGTATTTTCCCCGATAAATTTGGCTTACAAGAACGTTTAACGGCGCGCGAGCACATCGCTTATTTCGCGGCTTTACATGGCTTACACGGTGATGCCCGTAAAGTAGCGGTACAGCAAGTAATTGATGATTTGGAGATGAATGATATCGCAGATCGCCGCACGAGTGGCTTTTCACAAGGGCAACGCATGAAAGTAGCGCTTGGCCAAGCTATTGTGCATCAACCCCAGAATTTGATTTTAGATGAGCCCAGCCGCGGGTTAGATGTAATGAGTACCCGTATTTTACGTGATTTGCTGTTTCGTTTGCGTGAACAAGGGCGCTGTATTTTGTTTTCAAGCCATGTAATGCAAGAAGTTGCCGCGCTGTGTGATCGCGTGGTGATTATGGTGGCTGGCCAAGTAGTAGCGGAAGGCAGCCCTACCGAACTATGTGAACGCACGGGCCAAGCAAGTTTTGAAGACGCTTTTGTGCAGTTAATCGGCACTGAAGAGGGCATCATGTTATGAAATCAGTATTTATGACCGTTTGGTTAAAAGAAATGAAAGATGCCCTGCGTGATCGCCGTTCGTTGATGGCAGCTATGTCATATGCATTTTTCGGCCCCATCATGATGGCCGTGGCGTTTATGATGATCATTCAGGACGCGGTATCTGAACGCGATGTGTATGTGCATATTGAAGGTGCTGAACACGCACCGGCCTTGGTGGATTTCTTGGGCGATCGGCGCATTTTTGCCGGTAACGAAGAACAGCAAGCGCGCGATATAGAACTGCACATCCCCAGTAACTACCAAGAGCACATTGCCAGTGCGAAATCGGTATTTATTACGGTGCGTGCGGATTACTCTGAGCGCAGTGATAGCAGTGCCCGTAGCCGGGTTGAAAGTGCGTTGCGTGAGTACAACAATACTATCGCCAGCCACCGCCTCACGTTACGCGGTATCAGTGCCGAGGTGATTGCCCCGATTCGTATCGATAAGCAAGACACCGCAACGAAACAAGCCCGCGCTGCCATGATTCTTGGCACGGTAATGGTATTTGTGTTGATGGCAATTTTCTTCTCTGGCATGAACGTGGCCATTGATGGCAGTGCAGGGGAGCGCGAACGCAATTCCCTTGAGTTTCTTTTAGCTCAGCCAGTGGCTACTCATTGGTTAGTGATGGCGAAAGCCGGTGCCGCTGCAACCTTTGCCCTAGCAGGAGCGGTGCTGAGTATTTTGCTTATTCCACTGGTATTTATTTTTGTGCCACTAGAAAAGCTGGGCATCGATTTTAATATTAGCTTTGTTGAGCAGCTAAGCATGATGTTGGTACTTGTACCGCTGGCTGCGTTTGCTAGTATTCTACAACTGTTTGTGAGCTTCCGAGCAAAATCATTTAAAGAAGCGCAAACCTATATTTCACTGGTAATGTTTATTCCCGTTGCGATTATTTTCGCTGTGGAATTCACCCGCTTTGAGCATCCAGCACTCGGCTTGCTGCCGGTAACGTCGCAGCACCGTATGTTGTTGAACACCATTGGCGGCCAAGATATTAATTGGTTAATGGTGTTAGCGGGCGCAGGGGTAACGGTGTTGGCTACGGCAGCTTTAGTGGCTGTAGTAACTCGTATGCTGCGCAGCGAAAAAGTTGTATTCGGCCTTTGAGGCAGAGTATGTATGATCCTTTAAAAAGCCGGTTTACGCCGGCTTTTCACGAATTTGGTACCGATTCATACTGGCAGGCGGTTACGCCATTTCCAGATACCAACGCTTGCGCACTGCCAACAACCGCAGAGGTGGTAGTAATTGGCGCAGGGTACACTGGCCTAAACGCCGCAATTGAAATTGCTGAGCAGCAACAGCGTGAAGTATTGCTGATTGATGCGGGCGGTATTGGTGCTGGTGCAAGTAGCCGCAATGCCGGTTTCCTTTTGCCGGGCACAGGGCGCCTAGGCTACGCCGATTATCACGCCCGTTTTGGCGAATCTGTAGCCAATGCGGTACAGAATGAATTTGCGGAAAGTATTGCCCATGTGCAAAACATGGCTGCGGATTCAGAGTGGCCGTGTGAATTATTACAGGGCCGTTATTTACGCTTAGCGCACAATGCAAAAGCGGCAAAGCTTCTTGCTAGCCAACAACCCGGCTATGCCAATACGCTGTTACAGGCAGAATGGTTAAGCGCGGCACAACAGCACGAGCAATTGCCCGGTATTTGCTGGAAGCATGGTGGTTTAGCACTTTCTCCTGCGGCAGCAATTAACCCTCGCGCTTTAGTGGCTACTTATTTAACGCGAGCGCAAAAGGCTGGCGTGAAAATTGCCACAGGGCATCCGGTTACCCATTGGCAGCGGCAAAATGGTAAGCATTTACTTACTGCTGGCGAGCAAACTGTAACTTGTGAGCAAGTATTGGTGTGCGGCAATGGCTATCTAGCAAAGCAGCCATTTGCAGATTTAAGTGCGCGCCAATTCCCTGTGCTTTCCAGTATTATTGTATCTCGGCCACTTAATGTTTCTGAGCAGCAATATGTGGGGCTGCAAGTAAACGATTTGGTAATGGATACCCGGCTGTTGAAGTACTACTACCGGTTATTGCCAGATGGCCGTATTTTGTTTGGTGGCCGCGGCGCGGTAACCGGCAAGAATGCGAGTTCAGAGCGTGAAAAGCAACGCTTGCTTGCCGCTATGCAAAATACCTTCCCTACGCTTACTGATTTGCATGCTGATTATTTCTGGAGTGGTTGGATTAGTGTGGCGTTAGATGCCATGCCACGGGTGTATAGCCCATCACCAGGTGTGTTCACTAGTGCGGGCTATTGTGGTGCTGGGGTGGCGTTTGCCAGCCTTGCTGGGAAGCGTTTAGCTGAGCTAAGCGCGGGTAAGGCATTGCCAAAATTACCATTCTATCAATCTGAGCTGCCGAAATATCCCTTTGCGTCAGCCCGCAGGTTGGCCTTACGGGCATTGTATCGGTGGCAGCGTTTAGGTAAAGCGAAGTAGCATTTCTGCCGCGGTGCAATAGCAATCGCCATCGCACACGGGGCAGTAGTAACCATCCTCTAGTGAAGCTTGTAGCCAGCGCTTACCATGATCGGCAATGAGTTCGCCCCCACAACGCGTGAAGTACTCGAATGCGCTGTTGTTGGGGCTTTGCCGCCAAATATGCGCTAACCCGCCTTTGCAGCGAGCTCCTTGCGCTTCCACAATGGAATGCATCAACAGTGAGCGGCCAATGCCAGCGCCTTGCACATCGTAATCCACTGCTGAACACTTAAAGTAGCACAGTTCTTCGGCAGCAAATGGCCAAGCACTGGGTGTACAGTATTGATCTACATCCCACTTGCCTGGCGCGAAAGTAAGGCGAATTCCGGCCAGCTTATCATCACTGAACGCTAACCAGTGCAGGTTTCGGCCGTTCTCAGTTTGCCCACGTTCGTAGTAATCCGCTAAGTTCTCAGGATTAAGATAATTTTCGCCATGCACTTTGTTGCCGAGCGCGAGCACTTCCGCGAAATCAGCTTCAGTGAGTGGACGAAATAGTAAACGAGGTGTATGCATACTTGGCAGCGGCGATTTAGTACCGGTACGTTTCTGGCTTGAACGGGCCTTCCACAGTTACACCAATGTAATCTGCTTGTTGCTCGGTCATTTTGGTGATTACACCGCCAAAACCTTCTACCATATAGCGGGCAACTTCTTCATCAAGCTGCTTCGGTAATACCTCTACCGTTAAGTGCTGCTTTTTGTCTGCCGCAGACATCGCGGCAAATTTTTGCCCAAACAAATGAATTTGTGCCAATACTTGGTTCGCAAATGAACCGTCCATGATGCGGCTTGGGTGGCCAGTAGCATTACCCAAGTTCACTAAACGGCCTTCAGAAAGCAAAATCAAATAATCTTCAGTTGATTCACTGCGGAACACTGTGTGTACCTGCGGTTTCACTTGCTCCCAACGCCAGTTTTTACGCATAAATGCGGTATCGATTTCGTTATCGAAGTGGCCAATGTTACATACTACAGCGCCATTTTTTAGTGCAGATAGCATGTACTGATCGCACACATTTACGTTACCTGTGGTGGTTACGATTAAATCGGTTTTGCCAAGCAGCTCATGGTTAATAGTAGAACCATCATTGCTGTTTACACCGTTAATGTATGGCGATACTACTTCGTAGCCATCCATACAGGCTTGCATGGCACAGATTGGATCGATTTCACTTACTTTAACGATCATGCCTTCTTGGCTAAGTGATGCAGCAGAACCTTTACCCACATCGCCATAACCTACCACTAGGGCTTTTTTACCCATTAATAGGTGATCTGTAGCACGCTTAATGGCATCGCTAAGTGAATGGCGGCAACCATACTTGTTGTCGTTCTTCGATTTCGTTACTGAATCGTTTACGTTGATCGCTGGAACTTTCAAGGTGCCTTTTTTCAGCATTTCTAATAAACGGTGCACACCCGTAGTGGTTTCTTCGGTAATACCATGAACAGCTTCCAGCATTTCTGGATATTTTTCGTGAATGAGCAGGGTTACATCGCCGCCATCATCCAAAATCATGTTCGCGTTCCACGGCTGGCCATCTTTGGTGCAGGTTTGCTCTAAGCACCACTCGTACTCTTCTTCCGTTTCGCCTTTCCAAGCAAATACCGGAATGCCTGCCGCAGCAATAGCTGCCGCAGCATGGTCTTGGGTAGAGAAAATATTGCATGAAGACCAGCGTACTTCGGCACCCAAATCTACCAGAGTTTCAATCAGTACCGCGGTTTGGATGGTCATATGAATACAACCAATAATGCGTGCGCCTTGCAACGGCTGGCTGGCTCTATACTTATCTCGAATCGCCATTAATGCCGGCATTTCGGATTCAGCGATTTGGATTTCTTTGCGGCCGTAATCGGCAAGGCTGATATCAGCTACTTTATAATCTTGAAAATCGGTCATTGAATTCTCTCGTATCTTGCAGGTTATAAGGTGCTGGCAACGTGTTCGGTTAAACCTAGTTCCAGCAATAATTCTTGTTGCCGTTCGGTACTTAAGCGTGGCCCATAATTACTGACCACTTCTGCTGCAGAGCGGCTAGCTAGCGTGCCTGCTTGCGCAGGTGTTAATCCCTGCGTTATGCCAAATAAATAAGCACCAGCGAACATATCGCCGGCACCATTGGTATCAATCGCGGTTACTTTGAAACCCGGCACCTGAATACGGCGTTCGCGAGTACCAATAATAGCGCCATCTTTACCACGGGTAATTACTACTTGCCGCGCTACTTGCAACAAGGCTTGTAACGCTGGCTCTAAACCTTCTTTACCAGTATACAGTTCTGCTTCTTCCTTATTACAAAACAGTACATCAACACCCGGCGTTAAAAACTCATCCAAACCTTCTTTAAAATACTTCACCATGGAAGAATCTGAGAAAGTGAGGGCGATGCGTGTACCGTTGGCTTCTGCCACAGCACGTGCTTCTTGAACTGCTTTTCGCGCTATTTCCGATGTAGCCAAGTAGCCTTCAATATATAAATATTGGGAATCGGCTACTACTTCCGGCTCTAGCTCTTCGGTGGAGAAATCGATGGTAATCCCCAAAAAGGTGCACATAGTGCGCTCTGCATCTGGAGTAACCATCACCACACATTTTCCAGTATGGCCATTGTTGTTTTGTTTAACCAAGTGCGTGCTTACGCCCGCCCGATCTAAATCGGCTTGATAGAAATTGCCATCGTCATCGTTGGCAACTTTACAGCAGTAAAAGGCCTTGCCACCAAATTGGCTAAAGGCTACTAAACTGTTCGCAGCAGAACCGCCACCGGCGCGTTTCTCTAGCTCAAACTCTTTGTGAAGCTCGCCCAGCAAAAGTTGCTGTTGTGCCTCATCAAGTAAAGTCATGATGCTTTTTTCGATATTATGGCGCACCAAAAATTCGTCGGTTACTTTAAATTCTTGGTCTACCAGGGCGTTACCCACGCCGATTACGTCGTAAGATTTCATTACGCTGCTCATGCTAGCTCAGTTAAAATAATAAGGCCGCAGATTATACAGCAATTTACGCGCGATATCCGCCTGAAATTCCTTTTGTTGTAACACTAACTGCATCGTGGGCGTGGAGTGATTCATAATGGTTTACACGAATCCAAAAATCGAGCACCGCACTATTCTTATTCAGATCATACTGCAACAACCGCGCAGCGTCTTCACAGAACATTAAATTCTGCCCGTTTAAGCGCGCAAACTCTTGTTCATCTTCGCGTTTCACTGCAGCCTGTACTGGTGTTTTCAGAACCGCTTCAATTCGATCGATAAGAGCTACGATAGGCAAAATATCAGTGCTCTCGGTAAGCTTAACTTTTACATCGGCGAGTGAACGTTGGCTATGGGGCGTAGCCACAATACCATCTGTAGTACCAAGCCAGGCTAAAGCATCTTCCATACTTAATTCATTATCACTGAAACGCTTTTTAAAGGCTTCTTGAATTAGTTGCCGCGCGAGTGCAGCAGAGCATGGGCAAGTAGATGAGTAAGTAACCCCCACTTGAAGCTCGAGTTCAGTTTTATCGCCATTACGCACAGCGCTAATGGTAACGGGGTAGCCTTTCCAACCTTGTTTACCGCTTATCAATGATTTGCGGCGCAACAGATATTCGAAGCTAAATGATACGCGAGCTTGCGAACTTAAATCTGAGTGGGTTTCAATGAAACGATTAAGCAAAGCACGAATGCTACTCCCACTTAACACATCATCGTTGGCAAGTTCATCGATGGCTAGATACAGCCGTGACATATGAATACCTTTCGCTTTAGCATCGTCTAGGCTTACAAACGCCTCTACACGTGTGCCAACTTGCTGAGGCAAACCAGTTTCACTTGCTACCATAAATGGCATTTCAATGTTGCTCATTCCTACCCAATCTAATGCACCTTCGATATGGGCTTCAGCTTGGTTGGCGATATCCGGCATTGATGTTGGCATTAAACTACTCCGCTTTTGTGTGGGCTTATATGTGGGCTTAGGTATCGCAAAAAAGCTAAAAGCGATAAACCCTGATTGCGCGTGCCAATTCTTAAATTAAAAAATGACCGCGAATTATACAACAAGGCCGATGAGAACGGCACCCCAAGGCGAAAACTGCTGGTTGGGTACGTGGCAAACGAACCTAGCTGTAGTAAAGTTGTGTATATTCGTGGCCAAACATAGCAGTTTAGCGTTGAACATGTGGCATATACGCATAAAGATAAGGATTTGGATTGCATGACAAGCGGAAATAACGCAGGAATCGATTGGGTATTGTTAGAGCAATATCGGAACATCTTGGGAGCCGAGGGTATACAAGAGAGCATACAGATGTTCTTTACCGTAGCACCAGAGTATTTTGCCGAGCTTACGGGCTTCTATAGCGAGCAGAATGAAGCCAAGTTACGCAGCCAAGCTCATAAGCTAAAGGGCAGTTGCCGTTCACTAGGATTTAAACGGCTGGGCGAAAGTATGCAAATGATCGAGAAAGAAGATTGGCAGTGGCAAGATGTGGGCAATGAACTTGAACAATGGCCGCATCGCTTCGCAGCTGATACGGCCATAGTAAACGAGTGGTTAGTAAAGCAAAGTAGTTAATATAAGTTAAGCGTTGGCTTGCTTACGAAGCTACCTTGATTTCTACATCACCTACAAAGCGATAACCCTCACCATGAATTGTGGTGATTAGATTGGTTGTTTCCGGGTGCGCTTCAAAGTGCCGGCGAATACGGCGAATAGCCACATCTACAGTGCGATCATTCGGGCGCAATTCACGATCTAGCATTTTCCGTACTAGTGTATCGCGGTCGTGAATTTTACCTGGATTGGTTAAAAACAGCTCTAGCGCACGATATTCACTTTTTGGTAAGCGGAACATTTTACCATCTGGAGCAAATAAGCAGCGGCTATCACAATCCAAAACCCAGTTGGCAAAATGATACTGTGTGCTACCTTCTACCTGATGCTCTTTCGGTTCGTTGATTTGTTCAATACGGCGAGCCAAGTTGCGCACCCGCACGGTTAACTCGCGCGGATTGTATGGCTTAATAAGGTAATCGTCGGCACCTAGTTCAAGTGCAAGTAGGCGATCTTCATCACTATCACGGCCGGTTAAAAACACTAAGCCGATGTTATTTTGCTCACGCAATGATTCAGCTAGCTCTAGGCCGCTTTGCCCTGGCAAGTTAACATCCATAATGATGATATCAATGGCTTGTTGCGCCATGATACTTTCCATTTGCCGCCCATCAGCAGCATCAAATACATCATACCCTTCTTGCTGAAATAAGCGCGTGAGTGTTTGGCGGGTAACCACCTCGTCTTCCACAATCAGGAGTTTCACGTTAGTTTTCGGTTCCATGCTGTGTTCCCATCTCCGCGTTCGAGTATTGTTAAATCTGAATCTGCTAATAGAGCATTGTTGAACTTATAAGGATATGTTTTGCAGGCCAATAATTGCAAGTAAGTTGACGTTTTTTTTAACAAAAACTGCAAATTAGCTTAATTATTGCAAGCTTCGTGGAATTCGAATCAAGAAAGTAGTGCCGTGCTTGGTAGATTCATCACCTTGAATATACGGCGTACTCTCACATTCAATTTCGCCTTGCAGCAATTGAGTTACCCAATTAAACACTTGGAATAACCCCAAACCGGTATCGCCTTTCGCTCGATTAGAGGTAACAAACGGCTGAAAAATCTTACTGCGCATCTCGGGTGTTATACCATGGCCATTATCAGCGTAGGTTATTTCTACAAATTCTTCCGCCAGATCAACGTTGATGCTTAAGTTTATCGGTTCATATTGCAAACGGGAGTTCTTAATCGAGCCATGAATAAGGCTGTTATCGATCAGCTCATTCAGCACTTGTTCTAGAACTACGGTTCTCAGTTCAACAATGGCATCTTCTTGATTGCAGTTCATACTGAGCGATGCGTGCTCAGGTAATCCGCGCTCTTCGGTAATGCTTAAGTAAAATCCTTCAAGGAAGTTACACAGCATCACCTTCTTTGCCACATCGGTACGATTTAGCAATGAAAGCTGCTGGAAGTGGCGGATTAAATCTGAACAGCGATTTAAGTTACGTAACATTAATTCTAGCTGCTTCTCAGTATCCTGCACGTAGCGGCTCAGTTGTACCTTACTTAAGCGATCATTATGAAACTGCGTGCTCAATTCTTCGTGCTTATTGTGCAGTAAGCTGGCGGCAGTGATGCTGGTGCCTAATGGTGTATTTAGCTCATGCGCAATACCGGCCACCACATCGCCAAACGAGGCCATTTTATCTTGCTCTAGGCGTTTGCGCTGATAACGATGGAGTTCATTCAAGGCTACCGTAAGTTTTTCATTTACTTCGCTTAAGTGCTGGGTACGCGCGCGCACTTCACTGTTTAGTTGTTCATTGGCCTTCTGCGCTTTATCGGCGCTATGCTCGGCATATCTGCGTTCATGGCGGTAGCGTTCTAGCAGCCGTTGCACCTGTAATTTGATATCAATAAATTCGTCGGGGATATCGCGTTCATGGTCAATATCATAGTTACTGTCTTGGCCCGATTTCGCGATGATTCTGCTAAAACGATGTAAGCTCGAATCTAAACTTTTCGAGAAGAACCGTACGCCCAGAGATGCACTTACCAGTACCAAAAACAGCGCGGCAAAACTGATCAGTAAATGCCGGCGATGTGCTGCTTTCACCTGCTCAAGAGATGCCCGCAGGTACACATATCCAACAATCTCGTTGCTGCGATATACAGGTTGCGTGATTTCTAAATAATCAAGGCTAAAGCGATAGTTGGTGGTGTCGGAAAAGTTACTCAGCTGGCTTTGCACCGCTGCTCGGCCCGGCGCGTTGTAGATAGCCGCGGTACTCAAAGTAACATCGGTGTAGCGATATAAATGCATGTGATGCAGCAATGGGTAAGCGGTTAAGCCGTTTAAAATAGCCGCCGCCGATTGCTCGTTCAACCCTTCGCTGCTAGCCCGCATTGCCAATTGTTGGGCTAATGCCTCGTGCTGCAGAAGCAGTGATTTTCGTTCCGAATCAGAAACTAATAACGTAGACAGGGCGAGAAACAGCAACATAGCGAGCGCTACGATGCTGGTAACGATCATATTTAACCGATTGGTTAAAGACCATCCCCGCGTTCTACTCATTTACTTTCCTTTTTGCCCGTTAGTAGCATGCCATACGGTAAACTTCGGTGTTTCTAGCAAGGTGTTAACTTGTTTAAAGGCTTTAGCAAGAGCTTCACGATAAGGCAAAAACGTGTTGGCCACTAGCACTAAGCTGCCACGAGGCGCGAGTTTTTTCTGGCTCGCATGAATAAAGTTTTGCGTTATCTGATAATCGGTATGCTTGCCCGCATGAAAAGGTGGGTTGCTGATAATCCAATCAAATTGGCCGTTCACGGCGTTTAGCCCATCACTTGCATATACGCGATGCTTAAACGTATTTTCGTTCCCCAAAGTAGCCGTTGTGGCGGCAAGCGCGAGCACATTAATGTCTACCGAATGCAATTCAGTGATTGGGTAGTGGCGTGCTAGGTATTTACTGATTACACCGGCACCACAACCAAAATCGAGTACGCGACCAGCAATATACGGCGGCAAGTTTTGTAACAGCCGCTCAGTGCCACTATCGAGCCTGCCACTGCTAAATACGCCAGGAAAACTAACGATATCGATTGGTGCATCGCCTGCGGAAATGCTTGGCGAATAGTGTTGCTGGTAATCGTTTAAATCAAAAGTAGCTGCTGCGCTCAGTTCGCTTTGTAGCAATTGGCAATGATTGCCATTGGCAACTTTTTGCCATTTTTGCCAACCGGCATGTTCTTGTTTTAAATATGAGCGAATGCCCACATCATTGTGGCCTACAAGCCAAATGGGCGTGCCCTCTGGTACAGCTGCGCGTAGGTTAGCTAACAGCATTACGGTAAGTTGCTTTTCTTTGGGAATGTTTAAGATTACCCCAGCAACGGGCAGCATTTCGGTTAGTGCGGCACTGAAAATCGTAGAATTGCCAGTTTCTGCAGTGTTATCAGTGAGCGAGCCCTGATCAGTTGTAGCATCTGCAGTAGTGGTATGCGCCGCTCTGAAATCCGCCGCTGTAGTGAACGGTAATACTTGTGCATTCAATACCCAGCTGGTGAATTGCCAGCCAGTGGGTTGCAGTGCTTCTAGCATTCCTAGGCTGGGGTTTACCAACAGCAGGTGCGGCGCTGAACCTGCTGGTGTTGATAAACCTGCTTCGATTTGCTCAGCTTGGCGCAATATTAATTTTGTGGCGGCTACCGACATGAATTCTCACTATTACGTCATTAAAAGTTAGGTTTTTATAATATGTATTCAGAAACCCATGCAACGTTAACTTGGGCGATCTGGATAGGCTTCCACAAAGGTATCTACCATTTCGCTCGCGTATGATGATTCTTCCGCATCAAAACAGGCAATATGGAACAGGGCTTCGCCTTCATTACTTACTGGAATATTACTAATACCAATAACAATACCGCCAACTGTAGCGTATATCGAGGTATGTTCTCCACCATGAGGTGGGGCAACGTGCGCCAGTAACTGGCCGCGGCTTACCGTTTGGCCTAATTCTACTTTGGCTAACACCAAGCCGTCACCTTCACTGCGAACCCAAACCGAGCGCTGGGCAAACACTGGGGTTACCTTTTTACGGGTACGCCGGCCTTTCATCATTTTCAGCATTTTCATTACATTGGTAACGCCGTTTACCCCAGCTTTAATTGCTGAGTAATCAAACCGTAATGCTTCACCAGCCTCATACAGAATAAGCGGAATACCAAGCTCGGAAGCTTGCGAACGTAACGAACCATCGCGATCTTTTGAGTTCATGATTACCGGGCTATTAAATGCTTCCGCCATGGCCGTAGCTTCTTCGCTATCTAAATTCACGCGAATTTGTGGCAAGTTACTGCGGTGAATAGCTCCGGTATGTAAATCAATAATATGAGTTGCGCGTTCTACCAACTGGGTGCGAAAAAGGTAGGCTAATCGGCTGCCTAAAGCACCGCGCTCAGAGCCCGGGAAACAGCGGTTTAAATCACGTCGGTCGGGCAAATATCGGGTTTGTTGGATAAACCCAAACATGTTCACTACCGGCACCAGTAGCAGGGTACCGGTGAGCTCTGCAGGATCGATGGATTGAATTAATCTACGGCATATTTCGATACCGTTCAGCTCATCACCATGAATAGCTGCGCATACCAAAAGCACTGGGCCTGGCTTGGTGCCATGGAGTACTTCTACGTGCAAATCTAATGGTGTATCGGAATATAAACGTGCCGCGGGTAAAAGCACCCGCTCTTGTGTGCCCGGCGCTACAGAGATTTCGCCGAGTTGAAATGGCTGGTTACGTTTGCGTGCCATGAATTAAAAACCTCAAAATGATAAACGCAGATTACGATCCCGAACTATTGAGCTAGATTGGTAATCTGCAAATCGGTTAGCAAAGCAATTAGCCGCGACCTTTGGTGCGGGTTTTGTGCTGTTTTGCGGTTTTTTCAATGAAGGTAATAATTTGTAACGCTACGTCTTTCTCGGTAGCGGTTTCAATTCCTTCTAAGCCGGGCGAAGAGTTTACTTCCATTACTAATGGCCCGTGGTTGGAACGCAGTAAATCAACACCGGCTACATTCAGCCCCATTGTTTTAGCCGCCTTCACTGCCGTAGCGCGTTCTGCCGGGCTTAATTTTACGAGCGTAGCACTACCACCACGATGCAAGTTCGAGCGGAATTCGCCTGGCTTCGCTTGGCGCTTCATTGCCGCGATTACTTTATCGCCGATAACGAAACAGCGTAAATCGGCGCCGCCTGCTTCTTTAATATATTCTTGCACCATAAAGTGCGCATTGAGGCCCATAAAGGCTTCAATTACACTCTCTGCTGCCTTGCGTGTTTCCGCAAGAACCACGCCTATGCCTTGGGTGCCTTCTAGGAGCTTAATTACTAAGGGTGCGCCGCCTACCATATCAATAAGATCGGGGATATCCGAAGGTTTACTCGCGAAACCTGTAACCGGAAGGCCGATGCCTTTGCGGGATAATAATTGCAAAGACCGCAACTTATCGCGGCTGCGGCTAATGGCTACCGATTCGTTCAGTGGGTAAGTACCCATCATTTCGAACTGGCGTAACACTGCCGTGCCATAGAAGGTAATTGAAGCACCAATCCGCGGGATTACCGCATCATATTGGGGTAACCCTTCACCGCGCATATGAATTTCAGGCTCTTTTGCGTTGATGTTCATGTAACAACGCAATGGATCCAGCACATGCATTTCATGGCCGCGAGATTGGCCAGCTTCGATTAAGCGGCGGGTAGAATACAGGTTTTTGTTCCGCGATAGGATGGCGATTCTCATGCCGATTTTCCTTGTAGATAGGAAGCTTCAGGGTTCACTAAATATTTACCATTGAGCGCTTGGCGCCCTAACAACATTCTGAACTTCATTGTATCACGATTTGTTAAAGTAAATTCAGCATTAAATTCTTGTGCATTCGTCGCAAAACCAACGCGCACTAAAGTGCGAATTACATAGCGAACTTCGGTGTGGCCGCCTGAATCAGTTACTTGCCTCTGTTCCAAAACTGGCGCTTCGCACACATGCTCGGAGAAATCATTCTGTATGGGGTGAACCCAAATTCGCAACCACTCCGTACCCTCCTTTTCGAAAGGCTCAATTTTAAACGCATGCAAGCATGAAGTGCGCGCGCCGGTATCTACTTTCGCCTTTATGGCCGTAATTCCGAGCTCTGGCAGTGATACCCATTCGCGCCATCCGGTGGTAAGGTATTGATGATTCTTTTGTTGATTCGACACTAAGTTATACCGCTTCTGAGTAAAGTGAGAGTATAAACTTAACCTAAAATGATTAGGAGTAAAACTAAATGGCTACTTGCAGCACCTGTAGTTGTTACAAAGGCCTTGGTTTTAACATCCAAATGGCCTTTCAACCGATAATTAATACTACCACGCAAAGTATTTATGCTCATGAAGCATTGGTGCGGGGTTTAAATGGTGAAGGCGCCGGTGAAGTGCTAAGTAGAGTGAATAGCGATAATATTTATTCGTTTGATCAAACCTGCCGCATGACCGCAATTGAAAGTGCAGCCGCGCTCAATATGCAAGAGCAACTGAGCATTAATTTTATGCCTAACGCCATCTATGAGCCGGAAACATGCCTAGAGCGCACGCTCGCTACCGCGAAAAAAGTAAACTTTCCCCATGAGCGGATTATTTTTGAAGTTACAGAGCATGAAAAAATAGAAAACCACTCGCTGCTCGTGGATGTGTTTACCACCTACAAACAGCATGGCTTTTTAACAGCTATCGATGATTTCGGTGAAGGCTATGCAGGCCTGAACTTATTAGCCGATTTTCAGCCGGATATTATCAAGTTAGATATGCAGTTGGTGCGTGATATTCATGAAAAACGCATTACCCAGATTATTTTAAAAGGTATCCTTTCGGTAGCGGAGGAGTTGGGGATTACTGTAGTTGCTGAAGGTATTGAGCAGGAAGGTGAGTATTTGTATTTGCGCGATCAAGGGATTGAGTTGATGCAGGGGTACTATTTCGCGCGGCCACAATTGGAAAGCTTGGCGCAGTTAGATAAAAAACTATTTACCTAAGCCCAAGCCTTGGCAAAGAATAGTGCGGGTAAATTCTTTTTTTAGATAGAACCCACGCGGCAATGTTTGTATTGGTTCACCACTGGCTCCATAGGCAGCTGTTAGTGCTTTGCTGTTGGCGGCTTTCGGCCGTAGTTGTAAGGCGCTGCCCATCCGTGCGGTAATGCTTTCTACTTGGCCAAGAATAATGGCTTCGGTAATTTCCTCCCAATCACGCCGCAGTTGCTGTTCTTGGGCTTCGTTCGGTTGCCAGAGTAACGGCAAGCCTACCGTGCGCTCAGCTACCGGGATTTCGCGGCGGCCATCAATGGGTATCCACAGCACTTGGCTAAGTTTATTACGCACATTGGAATGTTCCCAACTTACGCCATTTAAGCCAAGTAATGGCGCAATACACACATAGGTAGTTTCCAGCGGCATCGCCGCTAGGTTTACCGGAATGGTTTTTAGCTCTACGCCCAATTCTGGAAAATCTTGTTCGGCCTTAGAACCCGCGCTGGCGCCTAGAAATAGCTCCAGTAGCTGCCCTGTCCAGCCTTTGGCATTCCGTAATGAAGAAGGTACTTGCACTTGCGCAATGGCGGCGAGCTCAGCAAAAGAAAACCCCACTAAGGCCTGCGCCCGCTCAAGAAGTTCTGCCACAGAGCTAGGTGGATTTTGGGCTACTTTAGGAAATGATGGCAACACGCTCGTAGTACCTCTGAAAGAATTATTATTCGCTATAGTAAAAGGCGAAGATATTTGCCGCAAGCCGGGGTTTGTGGAAGAATCAAGAAAAGCTTAAGAAAGAGGATGCTCGAGTGATTGATGCCGAGGGATATAGATCGAATGTCGGCATAGTAATATGTAACGAGCAAGGGCAAGTATTTTGGGCACGGCGCTTTGGCCAGCAAAGTTGGCAATTTCCCCAGGGGGGCATTGATGATGGCGAAACCCCTGAGCAAGCAATGTACCGTGAATTGTATGAAGAAGTAGGGCTGCGGCCCGAACAGGTCGAGTTAGTGTACACCAGTAGAACTTGGTATCGCTATCGGCTCCCGAAACGCCTCGTGCGGAAAGGTTCGAAACCGGTTTGTATAGGCCAAAAACAAAAATGGTTTTTGTTAAAATTAACCTGTGCAGAAGCGGAAGTAGATGTTTTGCAATCAGGCCACCCAGAATTTGATGGTTGGCGCTGGGTTACGTATTGGTATCCGGTTCGTCAAGTAGTGGCGTTTAAACGCGATGTATACCGCAGGGTGATGAAAGAATTTGCCCCCGTGGTAATGCCATTTCGCGGGAAAGCGCGTCCGAAACGATTTAAACGTAAGCGATAAATCATGCTCACCGTATTACAACGGATCGTAGAAGCAGTAAATCAAGCGCCGGATCTCGATGCGGCGCTGCGTATGATTGTGCAAAAAGCACGAGCTGCCTTGGGCAGCGATGTGTGCAGTGTGTATTTGGCTGATCACGAGCAGCAACAGTTTGTGATGATGGCCACCGAAGGCTTACAGCTTGATGAAAATGAGCGAGTAACTCTAAATTTTGGCGAGGGCCTCATCAGCCTTGCCGCGCAACGGGAAGAGCCGTTAAACATTGCCAATGCCAATGAGCACCCTAATTTCAAATTAGTTGAATCTGTTGGCGAAGAAGCCTATCGAGCTATGCTGGTGGCACCTATTATTCACCAGCGAAAAGTACTGGGCGTATTGGCTGCTCAACAGAAAAAAGCCCGGGCGTTTTCTGGTGAAGAAGAAGCTTTTATAGTTACTTTAGCGGCTCAACTTGCTACGGTAATTGCGCACGCAGAAGCTCGCGGCTTAGTAAGTGGCCACTATTCGCCATGGCTGCGTAATTTAAATGGTTTACCCGGTGCGCCGGGTGTAGCTATTGGCCAAGCATTTATTGGCCGGCCAGCTGCAACCTTGAGTTCAGTAGTACCTAGGCGCACCGAATACCCTTGGCGCGAAATCCATAAATTCCGTAAAGCGGTAATGCAAACACGCATGGAATTGCGTGCGTTAGCTGACCAAGTGGCAGACTACGTTGCTGAAGATACTTTAGCCATATTTGATGTGTACCAAAGTATGTTGGATGCGGCCAGTTTAGGCGATGCAGTAGAAGCAAAGATTAAAGATGGCTGGATGGCGCAAACCGCAGTAAAAATGGCGGTTGAAGGTTTTGTTGCTAAGTTCGAAGATCTTGATGATTCCTATCTGCGTGAACGTGCCGTTGATATCCGCGATTTAGGCCAGCGCGTACTTTCGTTTTTACAAGAAAAGAATGGCCTACAGCACAACTTCCCTGATACCTGTATTTTAATTGCTGAAGAAGTTACCGCGAGTATGTTGGCGGGGGTGCCACGGAAAAAACTACAAGGTTTAGTATCACTGCAAGGCTCGGCTAACTCCCACGCGGCCATCATGGCGCGCAGTATGGGTATTCCAGCCGTATTTGGTTTGAGCGATGTACCGCTCTCTTATTTGCACGATCAGCATTTAATTGTGGATGGTTACAGTGGCGAGATTTTTGTAAACCCGCCAGCGCAGCTTATTCAAGAATATGAAGTGTTGCGAGCAGAAGAATATGAACTCGCCGAAATGGTGGCCGAGCATCGGGATGCCGAGGCCTGTACCCTCGATGGTGTGCCCGTATCGTTACAGATTAACGCGGGCATGAATGTGGAGCATGACCAAGAACGCCTTGGTCATTATGAAGGGATCGGTTTATACCGAACCGAAATTCCATTCATGATGCGCGAGCGCTTTCCAACGGAAAGCGAGCAATATGAATTATATCTTTCCGTATTAAAGAGCACGGCTGGGTTACCAGTAGTAATGCGCACCCTTGATGTAGGCGGCGATAAGCCTTTACCGTATTTCCCTATTCATGAAGATAATCCATTTTTGGGTTGGCGCGGCATTCGCATGACCCTGGATCATCCGGAGATCTTCTTAGTGCAGGTGCGGGCTATGCTGCGCGCCAATATTGGTATTGATAATCTGCAGATTTTATTGCCAATGATTACTTCTCTGGATGAAGTGGATGAATCTGCGCGGCTAATTAACCAAGCCTACTTTGAAGTACGTAATGAACTCTTGCAGAAAGATAGAAATGCGCACATTAGCCGCCCAAAAATTGGCGTAATGATTGAAGTTCCTGCCTTATTGTATCAACTTGATGCAGTAGCAAAACGCGTGGATTTCTTTTCCGTAGGAACGAATGATTTAACCCAATATTTGTTGGCGGTTGATCGCAATAACTCTCGCGTTGCCGGTATCTACGATAATTTTCATCCGGCAGTGCTGCACGCCTTACAATTCATTATGCAACGTTGTGCTGCGTTGCAAAAACCGGTGAGTGTGTGTGGTGAAATGGCGGGTGATCCCGGTGGGGCACTGCTGTTAGTAGCTATGGGCTATCGCAAGCTTTCCATGACCACGCATAACTTGGATAAAACCCGGTGGATTCTGCGCCACGTAGATAGTAAAACGATGCATATTTTGCTTTCACAAGTGATGCAAGCAACGCATCCGGATCAGGTACGGCGGCTGATTCGCATTAAACTCGAATCGTTAGGTTTAGGTGGTTTTGTGCGAGCTGGTAAATAATGCTGTTGAGCTTGTTGATATGCCTAGCGGGCGGTATTGCCGCAGGTTTGCTCTCGGGTATGTTGGGAATTGGTGGTGGCATTCTTATTGTGCCCTTATTGATTTATTTGCTGCCCATTATGGGGCTACCAGTAAGCATTGTGGTGCCAACAGCTATCGCTACCAGCCTTGCCACGATCATGTTAACTACCCTATCTAGTGCACGAGCACACGCCAAACGCGGTTATGTTGATTGGGCATGGGTGAAGCTACTGGGGCCTTTTTTGATTGCTGGTGGGTTAGTAGGTGCTTACTTGGGTACGCGAATTCCACCCGAAATTCTGCAGCGGATTTTTGCTGCGGTGCTTATTTTTCTTGCCGTACACATGATTTGGAAACATCGCCCAAAATCAGAAGATGCGCAAATTAATCGGCCTATTGCGCGCACATTTGCTAGTGTAATTGGCGTTGTTTCAGCATTGGTTGGTATTGGTGGTGGCGCCTTAATTGTGCCGTTACTGCATTTTTATCAAGTAGCGATGCGCAATGCGGTGGCGGTAGCCGCTGTATGCAGCGTGTTGCTCGCCGGTTTTGGTTCCCTCACGTATATGCTGGCAGGCCCTGCGCCCTCAGCTTCAGGAGTGAGTGGTTTAGTTGGTTATGTGTATTTGCCAGCTTGGCTGGCAATTAGTACTACATCGATGATTTTTGCACGGGTTGGTGCGGCGATTGCGCATCGATTGCCGGTGCGTTATTTACAGCGTGCTTTTGCTGTGCTGCTTATTTCGGTAGCATTGCATTTATTTTTCGGGCGCTAGCGAAGTATAACTAGAACAGCACAAGGAACATTATGAGCAGTAATCACCTGCAGTTTCCAAACTGGGATCCGATTGCGATTTCCATCGGGCCAATCGATGTGTATTGGTATGGCTTAATGTATCTAGTAGGCGCGGTATTCGCGTATTGGTGGGGTAACAAACGGGCTCGGCAAGCACCGAATTGGAATGAGAATCAGTGGCAAGATATTTTATTTTGGGGCTTTTTGGCTTTGGTGATTGGCGGTCGAGTAGGGTATGTGCTGTTCTATCAGTTCGATCATTTCTTGGCCAATCCGTTGTATTTGTTCCAAGCTCGCGGTGGCGGCATGTCTTTTCATGGTGGTATGCTCGGTGTTATCGCGGTGCTGCTAATTTATGCTGTGAAAACCAACCGTTCGTTACTGGAAGTGGGTGATTTTGTTGCACCTATGGTACCGGTAGGGCTAGGTGCTGGGCGCATTGGTAACTTTATTAACGGTGAACTTTGGGGCCGCGTAAGTGATGTGCCTTGGGCTATGGTGTTTCCAAACCCCGCGGCTGGATTTTTACCGCGCCATCCTTCGCAGCTATACCAAGCTATAGGTGAAGGGTTATTATTATTCCTAGTGCTGTGGGCGTTTAGCCGTAAACCAAAACCAGTGGGTGCAATTTCTGGCTTATTCCTGCTTGGTTATGGTGTTGCTCGAATGGTAGTGGAGTTTTTCCGCGAGCCAGACGCCCATCTTGGTATTTTAGGTATGATGAGCATGGGCCAGTGGTTATCCCTGCCGATGGTTATAGCAGGTGCGGCGTTAATGATCTTGGCTTACCAAGGCAAACTTCAGCGTTTTGATCCTGGCAACCGAGTGCCGGCAGCAAATAACGTGCAATCTCAGCTAGCAAAAGATAAGCCAGGAAAAAACATGCCAGCAAAGAACAAGCCAGCGAAAAAACAGCAACGGAAAAAATAAACAGTGGGGAACTCATGCGCCAGTATTTAGACCTGATGCGCCATGTAATGGAAAATGGCACAGTAAAAGAAGATCGCACCGGTACCGGTACCCGCAGCGTATTTGGTTACCAAATGCGCTTTGATTTAGCCGCAGGCTTTCCTTTAGTTACCACTAAAAAGTGCCATTTGCGCTCGATTATTCACGAACTACTATGGTTTCTAAAAGGGGAAACCAACGTGGCGTACCTGCGTGAAAACGGCGTATCGATTTGGGATGAGTGGGCCACTGAAGTTGGTGATTTAGGCCCAGTGTATGGGGCAATGTGGCGTAATTGGCCTACAGCCAACGGTGGCAGCGTAGATCAAATTAGCGAGTTAATCGCACAAATTAAAACTAACCCAGATTCGCGGCGTTTACTGGTAAGCGCATGGAATCCTGCATTGTTGCCAGATACGAGCAAAACACCAAGAGCAAATGCGCAAGCAGGTTTGCAAGCATTACCGCCATGCCACACGCTGTTTCAGTTTTATGTAGCCGATGGCAAATTGAGTTGTCAGTTGTATCAGCGCAGTGCGGATATCTTTTTAGGTGTGCCCTTTAACATTGCTAGCTATGCCTTGTTTACATTAATGGTGGCACAGGTGTGCGGCTTAAAACCTGGTGAGTTTATTCATACCTTTGGCGATGCGCATTTGTACTCGAACCATATGGAGCAAGCGCAGCTGCAACTAAGCAGAGAACCGCATGCATTGCCAACAATGAAAATTAATCCGGCGGTGCAGGATATTTTTGCCTTCACCTATGAAGATTTTGAGTTAGTGGGTTATCAAGCCCATCCGCATATCAAAGCACCAGTAGCCATTTAGTTGTAGGGGTTTTGCATGAATGAGTGGCAGCGCCGCTTTAATGGTATTGAACGGTTATATGGTAGCGATCATGCCCAGCGTATTCGTTCTCTGCACTTGTGCGTAATTGGCCTTGGTGGCGTGGGCTCATGGGCCGCAGAAGGCCTAGCTCGCAGCGGTGTAGGTAAACTTACGTTAATTGATTTAGATGAAGTTTGCCTGAGTAACAGCAATCGTCAATCGCACGCCCTTACCAGCACCATCGGCCGGCCAAAAGCTGGGGTGCTGGCAGCTCGATTATTGGATATTAATCCGCAACTTGAAGTGCGGGTGATAGACGATTTCATCAGTAGCGATAATCTTGCCGAGTTGCTTACACCGCACCCACATGGTGTGCTCGATGCGATTGATAGCATACAAGCAAAAGTGGCGTTATTAGCGTGGTGTAAACGGCAAAAAATTGCTGTGGTAACCACCGGTGGTGCCGGTGGCCAAATCGATCCAACGGCAATAGCGGTTACTGATGTGGCCAAGGTTACGCAAGATCCACTGATGGCAAAGGTGCGTAATCAACTACGTAGAGATTATGGTTACAGCCGCAACCCGAAGCGTAAATTTGGTATTGATTGTGTGTATTCTACCGAACAATTGCGCTATCCACAGGGCGATGGTTCAGTATCTTACGCCAAGCATGGTGAAGAACATCAGCGCATAGATTGCAGCACTGGGTTTGGGGCAAGCATGATGGTTACCGCAAGTTTTGGCTTATTTGCGGCGGCCAAGTTAATGGAACGAGTGCTACCGAAACAAACACCCAGCTCGGCGGCCAAATCTTAGCCGGCAGTGGCTTGTTTAGCATGGCTGTATATTTGATATAGGCCATTACTGCGAGAAGGTGTAAGTTGCTGTTGTAAGCCACAGCTGCTTAACCACTGATTAAAATTAAATTCGCTAAGGGTGCTATGGGGTTTGCCCTGAACTGGCGCAAATAACACCACCAGTAAGCCAGCAATTAAACGTGAGCTACTGTGGGTGTAATAGTAGCACTGGTTGTTTTGGCACTCGATTTTAAGCCAAACAGGCGCTTCGCAACCGGCAACAGCAAATGCCGTTTCTTCCGGTACCGCATGCAGCTGTTGTGCCATTTTCGCCAAGCCCAATAGATATCGGTAACGCTGCTCCCATTGTTGCGCTTGTTGCAGTGCTACAGCGATTTGCTCAGCATCGGGCAAGGTTGGCATGTTGTTGTGAGGGTCGGCATGGGCCGGCTTTTTCGTTATCATTTGTTTTAAATACCTGTTTGAGCGGCTTATTTCTATTGCTGCCAGCTTGGGTTGACACTCTGGTTGGATGTTTTTTTTAGCCATTATAGCCAGATCACTTGTTTCATGCAGGCTGCTTTTACATAATGCAGCCTGATATCGGTTTCGATACAGAAATTATCAGAAGGAAAGATGTTATGAAAATCTTGGTCGCGGTAAAACGCGTGATCGATTACAACGTGAAAGTGCGCGTGAAATCGGATCAATCAGATGTAGATCTTAGCAACGTAAAAATGGCGTTGAACCCGTTCTGTGAGATTGCCGTGGAAGAAGCGGTGCGCTTGAAAGAGAAAGGTGTTGCCGAAGAAGTAGTTGTGGTTTCGATCGGCCCAAAAGCTTGCCAAGAACAAATTCGTACCGCGCTGGCCTTGGGTGCAGACCGTGGGATTCATGTAGAAGCCGATGCAATGCCTGATTCGCTCGCAGTAGCCAAGCTATTAAGTAAGATTGTGGCTGAAGAAGCACCGCAGTTGGTGATTTTAGGTAAGCAATCAATTGATTCAGATAATAACCAAACTGGCCAAATGCTTGCCGCGCTAACGGATATGCCGCAAGGCACCTTTGCATCTGAAGTAGTGGTAGATGGCGATAAAGTGCAAGTAACTCGGGAAGTAGATGGCGGTTTGCAAACCGTTGAACTTACCCTACCGGCCATTGTTACCACTGATTTACGCCTAAATGAGCCGCGCTATGCTTCATTACCGAACATCATGAAAGCGAAGCGCAAGCCATTAGATGTGAAAACGCCAGAAGATTTAGGCGTAGATATTGCCAGCAAAGTTTCTGTTCTAAAAGTAGCGGCACCAGCAGAGCGTAGCGCCGGTATTAAAGTGGCAGACATTGCAGAATTAGTAGAAAAACTGAAGAACGAGGCGAAAGTATTATGAGCATCTTAGTTGTTGCAGAACACGATAACAGCGCACTAAACCCAGCCACGTTGAAAACATTAACTGCTGCGCAAGCAATGGGTGATGATATCCACGTATTGGTAGCCGGTGAAAATTGTGCCGATGTAGCAGCTGAAGCTGCGCAAGCTGCAGGTGTTGCCAAAGTATTGCATGCTGATAACGCCGCATACGGCCATCATCTTGCGGAAAACCTTAGCGCCTTAGTAGTGAGCATCGGTAAAAACTATAGCCATATTGTGGCGCCAGCTACTACTACCGGTAAAAACTTTATGCCGCGCGTTGCGGTACTATTGGATGTTGCGCAAATTTCCGACATTATTGCGGTAGAAAGTGCAGATACCTTTCAACGGCCAATTTATGCCGGTAATGCTATTGCCACAGTGCAGTGTGCCGAAGAGATTAAAGTAATTACTGTACGTGCTACTGCATTCGATGCGGTTGCTGCGGAAGGCGGTAATGCACCTGTTGAAGCTATTGATGAAGTATTTGCCTCTGATAAAGTGCGCTTTGTAAGTGAGCAAGTGGCGGCTTCTGAGCGTCCAGAACTCTCTGCAGCTCGTGTGGTAATTTCTGGCGGCCGTGGTATGCAAAATGGCGAGAACTTTGCGTTGTTAGAAAAAGTTGCCGATAAGTTAGGCGCAGCCATTGGCGCCTCGCGCGCAGCAGTAGATGCTGGCTTCGTACCAAATGATATGCAAGTAGGCCAAACGGGTAAGATTGTAGCGCCAGATTTATATATCGCTGTAGGCATTAGTGGTGCTATTCAGCATTTGGCAGGCATGAAAGATTCCAAAGTAATAGTTGCTATTAATAAAGACGAAGAAGCACCAATCTTCCAAGTGGCTGATTACGGTTTAGTTGCGGATCTTTTTGTGGCTTTGCCAGAGCTAGAATCTGCATTATCCTGAGCACATGACAAGTGCGTGACAAGTAGGTTAGTGGTCTGCTAACCTGCTTGTTAATAAAATATTATAAAAAAGTTATCAAAATGATGGTAAATACTTGCTTAAATGCACGTAATCATACATGATTTTGACATAGTCATTAGCCGATCACCCCGGTTCGGGTTACGCAGGATAGGTGGCAACAACAATGAAAAGAAGAACAACTATGTTTAAAAAACTCCCATTAGCTTCTGCAGTAGCGCTCGCTATCGCAGCTGTACCAGTTCAGGCCGCAGATTTTGAAGTGGGGCCTTTTGCGGTGCAGTTTGATTCTACCTTCTCACTTGGTGCCGTTTGGCGTACTGGTTCGCGTGATATGCGCGTAATTCACCCAGGCAATATGGAAGGTGGATTAGGCCAATCAGGTGTTGCCGACGATGGTAACTTGAACTTTGATCGCGGCGATATGACCTCGTTAGTATTTAAAGGCATTCATGATTTAGATATTAACGCTGGCCGTTATGGTGGCTTTTTTACTCGCTTTAACTACTGGCATGATGCAGTAATTGAACGTGAAAACGTTGCCCATGGTCATACAGGTAACAATTATTTTCCAGATGCACGTTTAGATAGCGATTCCTTTGATGATTATTCAAAGGGCCAAGGCTTTAACATTCTCGATGCATTTTATTACACACAGTTTGATCTAGGCAGTAAGCCAGTTGATCTGCGGATTGGTCGCCAAGTGTTGAGCTGGGGTGAAAGTACCTTGGTTTTCAACGGTATCAACTCGATAAACCCACTTGATGTAAATGCGGCGCGTCGGCCAGGTGCTGAAGTACGTGAAGCTTTACTGCCAGTGGGTATGGTGAGCTTTTCCGTTGGTATCGCCGATAACACCACGATTGATTCATTTGTTGGGTTCGAGTGGGATAATACCAAGTTAGATGGCTGTGGTACTTTCTTTTCAACGGTAGACATCGTTGGCGGCCCGGGCTGTAATAAGGTAACGTTGAACCCGGAAGTAGCTCCAGGTCGTTTCTTAAGTGATCGTGAATCTGTAGAAGCCGGCTTGTATTTAACTCGTGCAGAAGATGTAAAAGCCAGTAACAGTGGCCAATTTGGTGTTGGCATCCGCCATTATTCACTTGATTTGGATACTGAATTTGGTTTGTACTTCATCAATGTGCATAATCATGCGCCGATTATTTCTGCTTACGATTGGAATACGCCAGCGCCAAGCAATAACATTGTAGCTACTAACGGCCCGCAGTATTTCACTGAGTGGCCAGAAGATAATCAAATTTACGGTGCAAGTTTTAGTACTACCTTAGCCGGTTGGTCTTGGGCCGGTGAAGTAAGCTACCGTCCGAAGCAAGCAGTACAGATTAACACTACAGAAATCCTAACTGCCGGATTACGCCCAGAAGTGCCGAGTTCATTCTCAGACCGCATTACGAGTGCGCGGCCAACAGGTGTTCCAGTAGGTAACTATGCACAAGGTTATGATGAGTTAAAAGTATATCAAGCTCAAATGACCTTCATTAACTTCTTTGAGCAGTTCTGGATTTCCGATCGTATGACACTACTTGCTGAAGTAGCTGCGAACCATATCGATAACCTGCCAGATTTAGATGTGCAGCGTTATGGCCGTAGCCCAGTGTATGGTAAGTGTTTAACGGTTCGTGATCAGCGTTTGTTGGGTAATCCAGGGGCAACTGAAAATATCAACTGTGGCGGCTTCGTAACCACTAGCTCTATGGGCTATCGCTTACGTGCGGTGTTTGATTTCAACAACCTATACCGTGGTTGGAACGTTTCACCAACACTAGTAGTGAACCATGATGTTGCAGGCTACTCGCCAAATGCAAACTTCATTGAAGGCCGTTTAAACCTTGGTGTAGTAGTAAACGCAACCTACATGAGCAAATACAACCTAACCGTTGGTTATAACAACTATAGCGGCTCAGACTATGATCCAATGCAAGATCGTGACCATATTTCTGCTAGCTTCTCGGTTGCGTTCTAATCGCGAATGAAGCTGTACAAGTACTACCATAAAAACCGCCTCCGGGCGGTTTTTTGTGCCCAGGTTTAACGCTGCTTCGCGCTCCAAAGCTGTATGTAACCTATTGTTTTTAAAGAGGCTATTATGGCAAGTTGGCAAACCTTTATTCAACAACAAGAGCAGCAAGAATACTATCAGCAGCTTCAGCAGCGTATAGCGGTCGAACGGGCTGGCGCAGTACCGATATATCCGCCAGCACAGCAGGTGTTTCGGGCATTTCAGCTAACCCCGTTAGAGCAAGTACGGGTAGTTATTGTTGGCCAAGATCCCTATCACCAACCGAACCAAGCCCACGGTTTAGCGTTTTCTGTGGTGCAAGGCGTGAAAGTGCCGCCTTCATTGCAGAATATTTATAAAGCGATTCAGCACGATTTTCCTAACAGTGAAATTCCCCAACACGGTGATTTAGCAGCATGGGCCAAGCAAGGGGTATTGCTGCTGAATACTTCACTTACTGTGCGCGAAAGCGCTGCGGGATCTCATGCTAAGTTTGGCTGGCAGCAGTTTACCGCTGCAGCATTGGCATTCTTGGCTGAGCATCATGCCTGCGTTTATTTACTATGGGGCAAGCATGCCCAAGAGATGGCCAAGCCACTAGTAGAAAACAGCCGTACAGCCGAACAATCTTTAGTGCTTACCTCGGTGCATCCATCGCCGTTATCTGCGCATCGGGGCTTTTTAACCTGTGGCCACTTTGCAGCTACTAATGCTTGGTTAACATCCCGAGGGCAGGCGCCAATTACATGGCTCCCGGAAGCCACAAGTGAAGCGAAGCAATTCACATTTTTGTAACATTTTTCTTTTACAATTCCCCGAGTTATGGTACAAATAATGTGCGCTTAACAAAATTGTAACAGCACAACAAATAGCGATATTCCAAAGGGGGATTCATGAACCATACAGATGAGCTCGGCAGTAACGAGAAAACAAGTAAGGGTCGTGCAGCAAAACGGAAGTGGCGTGAGATTGAAGCCATTCAAGAGCGTCAGCGCCTAGAAAAGGAATTGATGGATATTGATTACTGTTACGAGCTTGAAACAGACCAACTAGAGTTTTAAGCACAAAAAACGCCGCACTTGATGCGGCGTTTTTAATTTTCTCCGCAAATGTTTCTATTTGCGCATTGATTCAGAAAGCAGTGGGCGCATTTGCGTAACCATTGCTTGTACTATTTTTGGCGCTCCAGCAACAATGTTACCAGAGTTGTTGTGGTTGGTACCACCACCGAAATCAGTAACCACACCACCAGCTTCGCGAACCAATAACTCGCCCGCTGCGGTATCCCAATATTTTAAACCCGCTTCAAAAAAGCCATCGTAACGGCCAGAGGCTACGTAGGCTAAATCAAGTGCTGCGGCGCCCATGCGTCGAACATCTGCAGCTTGCTCAAAGAATTTGCTAAACACAGCTTGGTATTCTGGCAGTAAATGCTTCATGCGGAATGGGAAGCCAGTGGCGAGTAATACGCCATCCAGATCTTTATTCGGGCTTACGCGAATACGATAGCCATTCAGTTGCGCTCCTGCGCCGCGGCTTGCGGTAAACATTTCTTCGCGCACCGGATCGTACACAACAGCGTGCTGTGTAATGCCTTTATGCGTAAGTGCAATAGAAATACAAAAATGAGGTATGCCACGCACGTAGTTCGTGGTGCCATCAATTGGATCGATTACCCACAGGAAATCCCCCTCTGCGCCTTGCTCACCTGATTCTTCCGCTAAGAATTTATGATCAGGATACGATTTCTTAATCGTATTAATAATCACTTCTTCACAAGCGAGATCGATGTTCGAAACGTAATCATGTAGGCCTTTAGAGGTTACTTCTACTTGATCTGTGTTGGCAAAAGATTTCATTGCCACACGGCCGGCTGCACGGGCAGCACGCACCGCAATGTTTAAAATTGCATGCATGGGTAATTTCCTGTTCTGGCAAAGAGCGAGTGAAAAAATTCGGCTGCATTATAGGCATGTTTTCTGGCAGATGCAATCATACAGGGGCTGTGCTAGTATCTGCCGGAATTTTCACCTTGGAATCGTTGGCATGCTAAATCAAATTCGAATCGTTCTTGTAAACACCTCAGATCAACGCAATATTGGCTCTGCTGCTCGAGCCATGAAAACCATGGGGCTTACCGAATTAGTATTAGTTGCGCCGCTAGAGGAGCCGCAAGGTAAAGCGCAGGCTCTGGCTGCCGGTGCCACCGATGTGTTGGCTAATGCTACTCGGGTGGATACACTTGCGGATGCCTTGGCAGATTGCAGCTTGGTACTGGCTACAAGTGCGCGTAATCGCACTTTGGATTGGCCACAATTAACCCCACGTGAAGCTGGGGAAAAGGCGATTCAAGAAGGGTTGCAGGGTGCAAAGATCGCTATCGTATTTGGCCGCGAAGCCAGTGGCCTTACTAACGAAGAGCTGCAGCAAAGCAATTTCCATATTCATATTCCGGCGAACCCCGATTACAGCTCGTTAAACTTAGCAATGGCGGTACAAACTGTTAGTTATGAGCTGCGCATGGCGTATTTAGCTGCCCAAGAACGGGTACCAGCAGCGGCTGATGAATATCCGTTACATAAAGAGCTAGAAAGCTTTTATGAGCATTTTGAACAAGTACTTACCAAATCCGGCTTTATTGTGCGCCAACACCCTGGATTAGTAATGACCAAATTACGGCGATTATTCACCCGCACGCGGCTAGAGCAAAATGAGCTGAATATTCTTCGCGGGGTTTTAGCATCGCTGGAGAAGCATCTGCCGAACTCTAAAGCTTGAGTGTTTTACTAGGGTAAATACTTGATAGAAATACTCGGGAATGGTAAAGTTTTGCCTATTATCGAGGGTGTTTGTAGGCTGCAAAACGCCCTCGAAGCTACGTTAACCTGAGGTAGTGAGCATGCGATTAACATCGAAAGGGCGCTATGCCGTAACGGCTATTATAGATGTAGCCTTACACTGTGAGCACGGCCCGGTACCCCTTGCGGATATATCCGAACGGCAAGGTATTTCATTATCCTATTTAGAACAGCTGTTTGCTCGCTTACGCCGCAGCGGCGTTGTAAGTAGTGTGCGTGGGCCAGGTGGTGGCTATCAACTAGGCCGGCCAGCAGCTGATATCTCCATTGCGGCAGTAATTCACGCGGTGGATGAAAGTATTGATGCAACCCGTTGCCAAGGTAAATCAGATTGCTTAGGGGGCACCCGCTGTTTAACGCATTCACTCTGGTCTAGTTTAAGCGAACGTATTGATGATTTTCTCGCCAATATCACGCTTGCTGAATTAGTGAATCAACAGGATGTGTTGGAAGTTGCAAAACGGCAGCAAAACAAATTTGCCGCGAAAGAAGAGCAGAAGATAGCACTGAACATACAGGTTTAAGTACTTTGAGTAAGATTACCCTACCGATTTATCTCGATTATGCCGCAACTACGCCAGCAGATTTTTTAGTGGCTGAAAAGATGGCTAATTACCTTACTGTAGATGGCGTATTTGGCAATCCTGCATCACGTTCGCATCGCTTTGGTTGGCAAGCCGAAGAGGCTGTAGACACAGCCCGGGAACAAATAGCGGAATTGATAAATGCCGATCCCCGCGAAATCGTATTTACCTCCGGTGCTACGGAAGCCACTAATTTAGCTCTCAAAGGCGCTGCTGCCGCGTATCAACATAAAGGCAAGCATCTTATTACGTTATGCACCGAGCATAAGGCCACCTTAGATACTTGTGCGGAGCTTGAGCAACAGGGCTATACCATTACTTACGTGCCCGTACAAACGGATGGTGGTTTAGATTTGGCGGTGTTGGAGCAGGCACGGCAAGCAGATACCATCTTGCTCAGTGTTATGCAGGTAAATAACGAAATTGGCGTAATTCAAGATATTGCGGCGATTTCCCAGTGGTGTAAACAACACGATATTCTCTTGCATGTAGATGGCGCGCAAAGTGTTGCCAAAATTCCAGTAGATGTACGCGCGTTGAACATCGATTTATTCTCGATTTCAGCACATAAAATGTATGGCCCAAAGGGAATTGGCGCGCTGTATGTTCGCCGCACACCGCGGGTTCAGTTACATGCGCAAATGCATGGCGGAGGGCACGAGCGTGGTATGCGTTCCGGTACCCTACCAACGCACCAAATTGTGGGTATGGGCGAAGCGGCGCGCATCGCGAAAGAACAATTACATAATGGCGAAAGTGATCGCTTACTAGCACTAAAAACTCAACTATGGGAAGGCATCAGCGCATTACCAGGCGTGCACATTAATGGTTCATTAAACAATTCAGTGGCGGGCATTTTGAATGTTCAGTTTGCCGATATTGAAGGTGAAGCATTGCTGATGGCGATCCAAGATTTGGCTGTTTCAACTGGTTCGGCGTGCACATCGGCAAGTGTTGAACCTTCCTATGTTTTGCGAGCTCTGGGCCTATCAAATGCGCTGGCGCATAGCTCGATACGCTTTAGTGTGGGGCGTTACACGAGTGCGGAAGAAATCGAGTACACGGTGGCATTGCTAAATCGCGTGGTGCCCGAGCTGCGCAATGCGGAATCGTTATGGCAGCTCTAAACACCGCTTGATGATGCCTTTCTCTAGGCGTCTTGTTTTAAACGCGCAGCAAAGGTTTGGCGAAATTTGGCTAGCTTAGGCGAAACCACTGCTTGGCAGTATTGGTTTTCTGGATTGCGTAAAAAGTAATCGCGATGATACTCCTCGGCAGCATAATAGCGATCAAGAGGCTCAACTTGCGTTACTACCTTACCCTTGCCATCAGCACCGGGCCATATCTGCTCACGTTCAATTTCTGCAATAATAGCTTCGGTTTGTTCACGTTGCTCAGCGTTGTGATAAAACACAGCTGAGCGATATTGGGTACCAATATCATTGCCTTGGCGATTCAGTTGGGTTGGATCGTGGAGGGCGAAAAAGATTTCTAAGATTTCGCGAAAACTAATGTGCTCAGGGTTAAACTGCAAGCGAACCACCTCAGCATGGCCAGTAGTGCCAGAGCACACCTGCTCATAACTTGGGTTCTCAAGTTGCCCACCGGCATACCCGGATTGCGCATCAATTACGCCTTCCAGTTGCTTGAAAGCCGATTCCAGACACCAAAAGCAGCCGCCGGCAAGAGTTGCTTCCTGAAATGTAGTGGCCATACATACCTCATGTAATTGTTGTAGCATTGTTGTAACAAAGAAACGCTGTAATAGCAGTGCGAATGAGCTAAACGCATTTAACCATCTAGCCGTCTAAACTACAGCAGCTGCATGGATTTGCCAATAGCCTTTAGCGTGATCTACGTAAATATTCTTGAAAAAGAACGCCAGTTTGCTACGCAGCGCAAATTTATTGGGAAATTGCGCGGAATTCACGTATAATCCGCGCGTCTTTTTTAACCACTTTGAATGGCTCAGCAGAGCCTCAATTACCGGGAGTAAACAATGGCTTTGGAACGCACTTTGTCCATCATCAAGCCTGACGCGGTTGCAAAAAATGTAATCGGCGCCATCGTAAACCGTTTTGAAACGTCTGGCCTTCGTATTGTAGGTCAGAAAATGATGCACTTAAGCAAAGAACAAGCTGAAGGCTTCTATGCTGAGCATAGCGAACGTCCTTTCTTTGGTGCTTTAGTTGAATTCATGACTTCTGGCCCAATCGTAGTAATGGCGCTTGAAGGCGAAGACGCAGTTCGCAAAAACCGTGAAATCATGGGTGCTACTAACCCACAAGAAGCTGCCGCTGGTACATTGCGTGCAGATTTCGCGGAAACCATCGATGAAAATGCGGTACATGGTTCAGATGCAGTTGAATCAGCAGCGCGCGAAATCGCTTATTTCTTCTCTGATGAAGAAGTTTGCGCACGCACCCGCTAAACTATTAGTGAAGCGTGTAATAAAAAAGGGGCGTTTAGCCCCTTTTTTGACTTTTATAGCAGTTGTTGGAAACGAGGTTACGTAATGACAACCACCACTAAGAAAATCAATCTACTCGATTTAGATCGCCAAGGTATTCGTGATTTCTTCGCCGAATTGGGAGAAAAACCTTTCCGCGCCGATCAAGTGATGAAGTGGGTATATCATTATTGCATTGATGACTTCGATGACATGACCAACCTGAATAAAGGTTTACGTGGCAAGTTAAAAGAGATCGCCGAAATTAAAGCACCAAAGATTAAAGTGCAGCAGCAATCTGCCGATGGCACCATTAAGTTCGTTATGGAATTGGAAGATGGCCAAGAGATTGAATCGGTGTGGATTCCCGAAGAAGATCGCGCTACCTTGTGTGTATCATCACAAGTTGGTTGCGCTTTAGAGTGCACATTCTGCTCAACCGGCCAGCAAGGCTTCAACCGCAACTTGAAAGTTGCCGAAATTATTGGCCAAGTGTGGCGTGTAAGTAAATTATTAGGCCCCTTTGCAGACACCAATGTGAAACCTGTAACAAACGTAGTAATGATGGGCATGGGCGAGCCATTATTGAACGTGAAGAACGTAGTGCCAGCAATGCAGCTCATGTTGGAAGATTATGGGTTCGGTTTATCGAAGCGGCGGGTAACCTTGAGTACATCTGGGGTAGTACCAGCGCTAGAGAAACTGATTGGCCAAATTGATGTTGCCTTAGCTATTTCATTGCATGCACCGAATGATGAGTTGCGTAATGAGATTGTGCCAATTAACAAAAAGTACCCAATTGAAGAGTTTTTAGCCGCTTCACGTAAATATGTTGAAAATTCAAAAGCGCAGACGAAAGTAACCGTTGAATATGTCATGATAGACCACGTTAATGATTCAACAGAGCTTGCGCATCAGTTGGCGAAAGTATTGAAAGATACTCCAAGTAAGATTAACTTGATTCCATTCAATCCATTTCCGGGGTCTGATTATGGGCGCTCCAGTAATTCGCGCATCGATCGCTTTTCGAAAGTGTTGATGGAATATGGATATACAGTTATCGTAAGAAAAACGCGCGGTGATGATATTGATGCGGCTTGCGGACAGTTGGTGGGGGATGTGATTGACCGCACCAAACGGCTCTTAAAAAAACAACAAAAACAGAAATCTGGGGAACCGATTCAAGTTAATATTGTCGGTTAACTGGGTACCCGAATAACAGCATGGATTGCAATTCTAGTGGTGAACTTCAGGCTATCATGACAAATAACACAGACGCACACGAGAACATACAGCCAGACGCTGTAGAGGAGTTGCTCGAACACTCCCGTACTCCAGGAGAAATGCTCTGCGAAGCGCGGAAAGCGGCTGGCTTATCAATAAGCCAAGTAGCCGATCGCTTGCGCTTGCGGCAAACGCTAATTAAAGAACTCGAGCAGAATGAATTTTCCAAACACGTTAGTGACACTTATATTCGTGGATACCTCCGTTCTTATGCGAAAATTTTGCAGCTTGATGAATCCGAAATCATGGCCGCTTATCGGCAACATTTTGGTGAGCAAAAGCCTGCTGGCGCCATGCAAACCTTTTCGAATAAGAAAAATATTGAATCACAAGATAATCGTTTAATGATTATTACTTGGATTATTGTACTTATTTTGATTGGTTCAGTGGCTGTGTTCGTATGGCAACAATTTTCTGAAGATCGCGCACAAAGCAGTTCTAGCTCAGTAAATGCGCAAAGCACCACGCCAATTGCACTGGAGGCTACTGAAGAGCCTTCGGCAGCGGAGAGAGCTGCAGCGCAAACTCCAGGGCCAAGCGAACTGCCGGTGAATACCAGCAACAATACTGCTACAAATACTACGGTTACCGAACAACCTCGGCTAGAACCTACGGTAGTTGAGAACACAGAAACTACGCAAAGATCTGGCAGCGGCGAAACTGCCCAGAGCGTGGAAACTGCCCAGAGCGCGGAAACTGCCCAGAGCGGCGAAAATGCCCAGAGCGGCGAAAATGCCCAGAGCGCGGAAACTGCCCAGAGCGTGGAACCTGCCCAAACGAATAGTAGTGATGCTACAGATCCAGCCGCATTAGGCGAGCTAGTATTGGTATTCAGTGGTGATAGCTGGGTGCGCATTGAAGATGCCACTGGCGAAGCGATTGCCTACGGCGTAAAAGTAGATGGCTATACTATGCCATTAAATGGCCAAGCTCCTTACTCGTTAACGCTTGGAGCGCCAACCTCGGTAACAGTTTACTTTCAAGGTGAGCGCGTAGATATTAGCGATTTCGGTGGCGGCCGTATTGCGCGGTTTAATCTGCCTCGCAATTAATAAACGTACTACACAGTATGCCGAGTATTCTCAGTTGCATAATGTTTTCAGTAACGCAGTATTTTCAGTAACACAATATTCTTGGTAACTAGTTCACATTTATAGAGCAGTAATGAAACGATGACGCACGAATCCCCAATTACACGCCGAAAAACCCGCCGTATCTACGTTGGTAATGTGCCGATCGGTGATGGCGCACCTATTGCCGTGCAATCCATGACCAATACCCTTACTACCGATGTTGCTGCCACCGTTGCCCAGATTAATAAAATCGTAGCTGCAGGTGGTGATATTGTGCGCGTTTCAGTGCCTACTATGGATGCTGCAGAAGCCTTCAAAAAAATTCGCGAGCAGGTGAATGTGCCGCTGGTAGCTGATATCCATTTTGATTACCGTATCGCCTTAAAAGTGGCTGAATATGGGGTGGATTGTTTACGTATTAATCCAGGCAATATTGGCCACGAAGATCGCATTCGCGCGGTAGTAGATGCCGCGCGAGATAAAAACATTCCCATTCGAATTGGTGTAAACGCCGGTTCACTCGAAAAAGAAATTCAAGAGAAATATGGCGAGCCAACAGGTGCCGCTTTAGTGGAATCAGCGATGCGCCACGTGGATATTTTAGATCGCTTCGATTTCCAAAATTTCAAAGTGAGCGTAAAAGCCTCAGATGTGTTTCTTGCCGTGGAAGCTTATCGCTTATTATCGAAACAGATTGAACAACCCTTGCACCTAGGTATTACCGAGGCAGGTGGTGCCCGAGCTGGTGCAGTTAAATCAGCTATTGGCTTGGGTATGTTATTGAACGAGGGCATTGGCGACACAATTCGGGTTTCACTTGCCGCTGATCCAGTTGAAGAAATAAAAGTTGGCTTCGATATTTTAAAATCACTGCGCATTCGCAGCCGCGGTATTAATTTTATTGCCTGCCCAAGTTGTTCGCGGCAAGAGTTTGATGTGATTTCTACGGTAAATAGCCTTGAACAGCGCCTTGAAGATATTACTACAGCGTTGGATGTATCCATTATCGGTTGTGTTGTGAATGGCCCTGGCGAAGCAATGGTTGCCCAAATTGGCTTAGCGGGCGCGAAGAATAAAAGCGGCTTCTATATGGATGGTGCTCGGCAAAAACTGCGCATCGATAACAACACTATTGTGGATGATTTAGAGGCGCAGATACGTGCTTATGTAGCCCGAAAAGAGAAAGAGCAACCCATAGCAATTCAGCAAATCGATTCTTAACGCGGTGGTTTGTTGGCAATACGCTGCCAAGCAGTGTTTCGCCGCCGCGCGCAAAAGCGTATAATGTGGCCAAATTAAGTTGAATGGCGGGTGTCATTGGCAGCCGTCATTTTTTAATACAGGAAATAAATAACTGTGGCAAAGCAGATCCAAGCCATTCGTGGCATGAACGATATTCTGCCAGAACAAACTGGCCGCTGGCAGCAGCTAGAACGAGTAATGCGTGAGTTACTTGCAGGTTACGGTTACAGCGAAATTCGTATGCCTATTGTGGAGCAAACTGATTTATTCAAGCGCTCCATAGGTGAAGTAACCGATATCGTTGAAAAAGAAATGTACACCTTTGCCGATCGCAACGGTGATAGCTTAACCTTGCGCCCAGAAGGCACGGCAAGTTGTGTGCGCGCTGGTAATGAACACGGTTTGCTTTACAATCAAACCCGCCGCATGTGGTACATGGGCCCAATGTTTCGCCATGAGCGCCCGCAAAAGGGCCGCTATCGCCAGTTTCATCAGGTGGGCGTAGAAGCATTTGGGTTAGCAGGCCCAGATATTGATGCTGAACTGATTCTAATGACCGCGCGGTTATGGAAGCAGCTTGGTTTAAATGATTATTTAACGCTGGAATTGAATTCATTAGCTTCGAATAGTGCGCGGGCAAATTACCGCGAAGCACTAACTGCGTATTTGCGTGAACATGAAGCCTTACTTGATGAAGATAGTGTGCGCCGGCTTGAGAGCAATCCATTACGTATTCTGGATTCGAAGAACCCGGCGCTGGCAGAAATGCTGGCTGCGGCTCCGAAACTCAGTGAGTACTGGGATGATGAATCGCGCGAACACTTTGCAGGTTTGTGTGCTCGGCTTGATGCTGCAGGCATCCAATATGTGCATAACGAACGCTTAGTGCGAGGTTTAGATTATTACAATCGCACGGTGTTTGAGTGGGTAACCGATAGCCTTGGAGCGCAGGGCACGGTGTGTGCTGGCGGCCGCTATGATGGTTTAGTTGAGCAGCTCGGTGGTAAGGCAACCCCTGCGGTTGGCTTTGCGATGGGTATAGAGCGTTTAGTATTAATGCTGGAACAGCTGGAAAGTTTCAAAATACCGCGCGCTGTAGATATTTATCTGGCCGCGGTAGGGGAGGTGGCGGAACTTCCGGCGATGGCTCTTGCCGAAAGAATTCGTGATGATCTTCCAGAGTTACGAGTAATGCTGCATTGTGGTGGCGGAAAATTTGCTAAACAACTGAAAAAAGCCGATCAAAGTGGTGCGGAAATTGCGCTGATCTTAGGCGCCGATGAAGTAGCAGCAGAACAAATTACAGTAAAACATTTGCGCCTTGATAAGGCACAAGAATCATTAGCTTATGCAGAGTTGGTTGCGGTATTACGTACCCTAATCGCAGAATAAAGAACAAGAGGGAATAGCGGTGGAAAACGAAGATCAACAAGTTGAACAGATTAAAAAGTTTATTAAGGAATATGCCCCATGGGTAGTAGCTGGCCTTGTAATTGGGCTAGGTTCTTTATTCGGCTGGCGGTATTACCAAGATAACCAGCTTGCTGCAGCACAAGATCGTACTACCGCGTATCAAGAAATTATTGATTCGCTGCAATTCGCTGAAGATGATGTAGCCTTTGGCCAAGCGCAACAATTAGCTGCTGAGCTTGGCAATACCGAGCAGGCCGCATTAGCGCATTTACAATTGGCCCAAGTGGCAGTGAATAACGCTGATTTAACAACCGCGCAAGAGCATTTAAGCAATGCGCTGAATGCTACTCGCGTAGATGAACTGCGTGCGCTTATTAACGTGCGATTAGCTCGTGTAGCCATTGCTACAGGTGATTTCAGCAACGCCGAAAGCCACTTAAATGCAGTAACAAGTGCCGCTTTCACTGGCTTAGTAAGCGAAGTGCAGGGTGATTTGTACGTTGCGCAGGGTAATTATGAAGCCGCGCGAGATGCTTATGAAGTTGCGGCTTCACGCCAAGGTGAAAATGCTTCACCTTATCTGCAAATGAAAATTGATAATCTGGCAGGTCGATAATGATTGGATTTAAACGTTGGCTCGGCGTAATAGCAGCTGCAAGCTTTTTAGCTGCATGTTCTTCAGTTGAAGGGCCAACTTACGCCGAGTTAAACACCATTTCAGCGGAAGTAGATACTACCGTTATTTGGCGAACCCGTGTTGGTACCGGTGCCGGTGAACACTATTCTCGGTTAGCGCCGCAAGTGCAAGATAACCTTATTTTCGCTGCTGATTGGCATGGCCTTGTGGTTGCACTGAACAAAGATAATGGCCAGCGCGTATGGCAACAACGCTTAGGTGGCCGAGCAGGTATTCTTAATCGTTGGTTCCGTGGCGAACCGGCACGCTTAAGTGGCATCACTGCTGCTGGTTCTATGTTGTTCGTAGGCTCAGAGAACGGCAAAGTGTATGCCCTAGATAGCGATACTGGTGAAGTGCAGTGGGAACAGCGCGTTCCTGGTGAGGTGCTCTCGGCACCATCAGTAGGCGAAGGCCGCGTGGTATTGCATTTAGGTAGCGGCTATATCGTTGCCCTGTCTGCTCGTACTGGCGAACAGCAGTGGCTACACGAAGAGGAAGTAGCGCTACTTTCTTTGCGTGGCGTATCGCGCCCAGTAATTGCCAGTGGCGGTGTGATTTTTGGTTCAGCAACCGGCAAAGCAGTAGTGCTACTAAGCCAGAATGGCCAATTAGCCTGGGAAGAGCGCTTAGCAACACCATCAGGTTCTACTGAACTAGAGCGTTTAGTTGATGTGGATGGCGCACCTTTAGTATTGGGCACTAATTTTGTGATGAGTGCATTCAATGGTGAACTTGTAGCCTTGGATTTACGTTCAGGTGAAGTGGTTTGGAAACAAAATCACGGCGCTTGGCGTTCGCCTGTGCTCGCAGTAAATCGCATTGCCTTAGTAAATCAAGATAGCCACATGCTCAGTATAGACCGCAACAATGGTCTTGAGCGGTGGCGGAATTCGGATCTCTTCAATCGTAGCCTTACCGAACCTGCGGTAATTGGCCAATATTTAATTTCTGGCGATCGCTTCGGCTACTTACACTGGTTCAATCGCACCAGTGGTACTTTAGCTGGCCGTTTAGAGTTAAATGATGATGTAGCCCTTCAGTCGGCACCGATAGTTGCCGACGATATACTCTATGTGCAAGATGCCAAGGGTTATATTTACGCAGTTTCACAGCGAGTAAAATAAGCATGTTACCAGTGATCGCATTGGTTGGCCGCCCGAATGTGGGCAAATCTACATTATTCAATCGGCTTACCCAAAGCCGTGATGCACTGGTTGCTGATTTCCCGGGGTTAACTCGAGATCGGCAGTATGGCCAAGGTCGTTATGATGATTATAAATTCGTTGTTGTGGATACCGGTGGTATTCACGGCAAAGAAGAAGGCCTTGATTTAATGATGGCTCGGCAATCGCTGCAAGCGGTTGATGAAGCCGATGTAGTGATGTTTTTAGTGGATGCCCGCGAGGGCATTACTGCCGCAGATGAATTTATTGCTGATTACCTACGTAAACAAAACAAGAAAATTCATTTGGTAGTGAACAAGGTTGATGGTATCGATGCAGATGCAGCATCGGCCGATTTCTTTAGCCTGGGCCTTGGTGATGTATGGCAAATTGCAGCCGCTCATGGACGCGGTATTAGCCAGTTGCTGCGTGCTACGCTCGATCCGTTGGCAAACCAGTTCCCTGATATGTTGCAAAACCAGGAAGAGGCAGTAGCAACAGAGCTTACCGAGGAAGATGCAGAGGCAGAGATTGCGCGGTTACAAGCGCAGCCCATTAAGTTGGCCATTATTGGCCGCCCAAATGTGGGAAAATCTACCCTTACCAATCGTATTCTTGGTGAAGAGCGGGTAGTAGTGTTCGATATGCCTGGCACCACGCGAGATAGCGTATACATTCCAATGGAACGAGAAGGGCGTGAATATGTTCTGATCGACACCGCCGGTGTTCGCCGCCGCGGCCGCATTGATATGGCTGTGGAAAAGTATTCTGTGGTGAAAACCCTGCAAGCAATTGAAGGTGCCAACGTTGTTATTTTGGTGATCGACGCCCGGGAAACCATTAGTGACCAAGATTTGAATTTGCTCGGTTTTGTGTTGAATGCTGGCCGTTCAGTTGTACTTGCAGTAAATAAGTGGGATGGGCTCGATACCGAAGCAAAAGAGTGGATTAAGCAAGAGCTTGATCGCCGCTTGGGCTTCGTTGATTTCGCCCGCTTGCACTTCATTTCTGCTTTGCACGGTACCAACGTTGGGCATTTATTTGAATCGGTGCAAGAGGCTTATTCCAGTGCTACCCAGCGAGTTAGCACAGCGCAGCTCACGCGTATTATGGAATCGGCGCAAGAAGAACACCAGCCACCATTAGTACGTGGGCGCAGAGTAAAACTGAAATTTGCCCATGCCGGCGGTTACAACCCACCATTAATTGTGGTGCATGGTAACCAAGTTACCGATTTGCCGAATAGTTATAAGCGTTATCTTATTAACTACTTCCGCAAATCACTAAAACTAATGGGTACACCAATCAAAGTAGAGTTCCGCGAGGGTAAGAACCCATTCGCGGGCAAGAAAAATAATCTTACCCTATCGCAACAACGTAAGCGTAAGCGCTTGCTGAAGTTTGTGAAGAAACGCTAATACAACCACGCTAATAGCAGCGAAGTTTAATAGCACCGATTACTGCGCCTGAGAGGGCGCAGTATGTGCTTTTAACGCTTCCACATCGAAGCTGTTATATACGTAATCTGTAAGGCAGTAATCACAGGTTAAACGTAGCTCACCATCTTGCGCAATAATGTTATGTAACTCGGCAAGTGGAACATTGCGCAGTGCTGCTGCAGTTTTTTCCCGCGAACAACCACAGAAAAACTGCACGGCTTGCTCGGGGTAAAGTTCTACTTGTTCTTCATGATATAAACGGTGCAACACTTCTTCTGTAGATAACTGATACAGTTCTTGCGCAGTAATGGTAGCTGCCAATGCATTTACGTGTTCAAAGCTTGAGCCAGTGTTGGTGCCCGCTGGTAGTACCTGCAAAAATAAACCTGCCGCCACGCCTTGGCCTGGATCAGCAAACAGCCAAATTCGTGTGGGTAGTTGCTCAGATTGCAGGAAATAGCTTTCTACAGCTGAACTTAACGAATCACCCTCAATACCAACAACTCCTTGATATTTCTCGCCTTGTTCGGGGGTTAAGGTAATTACCAAATACGCGCCATCGCCTACTAAATCACGAAAAGAGCTTCCGGTTGGGGCTTCTGTTAGGCGCGCTGCACCTCGTAGTTCAAGGTTATGGCTGCCATTTACTGTGGCGTAATTTAACGGGCCTGTGCCTTGAATTTGCACATTAATGTGCCCTGCAAACTTCAAAGTAGCGGTAAGTAAGCTGGTAACAGCCATCAATTCGCCTAGTAACTGTTGCACCGATTGTGGATAATCGTGCCCTTGCAGTAAGCTTTTATAGCTATTTTGTAAGCGCACCAGTTCGCCACGTACATCATGGTTGGTGAACGAAAAGCGGGCAATTGAATCTTGTTGTACAGACATATTGGATCCTGTTACTGATGCTTAAATTTAATGAGCTCGCGCCGCTCTTTTTTATCAGGGCGGTGGTCTGGATGGGGATTATACATTTGCTGTAGCTTGCGCGCAGCAGCATTCTCAGCACGTTGCTTTTCACTAGCCGCTGTTTCGGCATATAACTTCTGCGCTTCGGTGGCGTTCTTGCGCTGTTCGCTGAGCGCGAGTACATTAATTTCCATACTATCAAAGCCCCTAGGGGTAACAATTACCGCACCTACTTCAACTAATTTAGCGGGTTTACTTCGCTGGCCATTGTAGGTTACTTTACCTGCCTGCACAGCACCTCGGGCCAAGCCTCGAGTTTTAAAAAAACGGGCGGCCCAAAGCCATTTATCGAGGCGCACTGCAGCTGCATCAGCCATCTGTAATACCTTCGTAATGAATACCGGAATGAATGCTTGTTAGTGTAGCATTTAGACTTGGAGATTTTTACACCTTTGCGCATTGTTGTTCGAACATTAGCAGGCTAGAATGAACTATATTATAACAAAAATTTAATAGCCGTTTAGGCATGAGATATATGAAAAAAACATTTTCCTTGCAGCGTTTCGCCTTTAAAAAAACCAGAGTAGGGTTATCCACAACGGGGCAATCCGCAACAGGGCAATCTGCAATAGGGCAATTAGGAACAGGCATCAGCGCATCTCCACAGCGTTTGTTTAAGCTTGCCATAAACGCTATCGCAATAGTGTTGTTGCTCTGGGCTGCTTGGCTTGCAGCGGCTATTACGTGGCAAATGCTCGCACCACCAGAACCCACATCCTTAAATGTGTCTGCCGCACCAAGTGGCACACAGCGCGCGCAACCACTGCAAACCCAACGTATTACACAGATGAATCTATTTGGGGAACGAGGCGCTGCTGCGCCAACCCGTTCGCAGCCGCAAGATGCGCCGCAAACTACTTTGAATATCACTTTGGTGGGAGTTACTGCAGCATCCACGCCAAGCCGTTCAGCGGCAATTATTCAGCAAGGTGGTAATCAAAATACCTACATTATTGATGAAACGATTTCCTCAAGCCGCGCGGTTATACGAGAGATTTATTCGGATCGCATTATTCTTGAAAACAATGGCCGATTAGAAACCCTAATGTTAGATGGCCGCGATGGTTCCGATGGCGGGCTTTCACTTACCAGTTCAGCCCCTGCACGGGCAGCCCCAGTTCCGCCAGTAAATACAGCCACTAGCGGAGAGCTACCACAATCTATTGGTGAGGTGAATTACACCAATATTAATGACCTCATCAACATTACCCCCGTGCAACGAGAGGGTGAGTTAGTTGGCTACCGGCTTTCTCCGAAGGCAAGCCCAGAATTATTTCGTGCCGCAGGCTTTCAAGATGGTGACATCGCGATGAGCTTAAATGGTTACGATCTAACCAATGCTGCAGAAGCATTGGCTTTAATGAATGAACTCGAATTGCTTTCTAGCGCCACCGTTGTGGTGCTTCGCAACGGTGATTTAGTAGAACTAGAATTAAGTATTCCTAACGAATAGGTAAGATCAACATGCGCATGCTATCTCGATTATTTTCTCTTACATTTGCCGCAAGTATTGCCCTAGTGCCAACAAGCGCGATATCGCAAGAGGAGTTTTCTGCAAGCTTCAAAAACACCGATATTAACGAGTTTATTCAGGCCGTAAGCCGAAACCTAGAAGAAACCATTATTATTGATCCGGAAGTGCGTGGGCGTATTAATGTGCGTAGCTACTACTCAATGGATCGCGAGCAATATTACAGTTTCTTTTTAAACGTATTGGAAGTTTACGGGTATGCCGTGGTGCGCATGGACAACAACGTTCTCAAGGTTATTCGGGATCGTGATGCGAAATCTTCGCCAGTTCCTGTGGTAGATGACGATAGCTACAGTGGTGATGAATGGGTGTTGCGGGTGATTCCCCTGCAAAATGTAACCGTTCGTGAACTTGGACCTTTGCTACGCCAGTTGAACGAGCAAACGAGCGGCGGTGCCGTAATGACTTACGATCCATCGAACGTGGTAATGCTATCTGGTCGGGCTTCGTTGTTGAATCGGTTAGCGGAAATTATTCAGCGCGTAGATCGCGCGGGCAATTCAGATGTTGAAGTGGTGCAATTGAAGCATGCTTCTGCAGCAGAAATGGTGCGCATTGCACAAAGTATTTTTCAGCAAACCTCAGGCACTCCGGAATTATTAATTCCACGTATTGCTGCGGATGAACGCACCAATCGCGTGTTGGTAAGCGGTGAACCCCGCGCTCGCGAGCGTGTAGTTCGGTTAATTACTCAGCTAGATACAGAAATGCAAACCAGCGGCAACACGCGCGTTTTCTATCTTCGTTATGCGAAAGCTGAAGATATGGTGCAGTTACTACGTGGTATGACCGATACCATTATTGCTGAAGAGCGCGCAGTAGCATCAGGCGGCAGTGGTGGCACTAGTGCGCGCCAGGGTCAGCAGCGGCGTGCCGGCGAGGTAAGCATTGAAGCCCATGAATCTACCAACGCCATTGTGGTTACCGCGCAGTTAGATGTAATTCGCGCCATTGAAGGGGTTATTAGTCAACTGGATATTCGCCGTGCACAGGTATTAGTAGAGGCGATTATCGTTGAAGTATTCGAAGGCGATGGCACTAACTTCGGGATTCAGTGGGGCAGCGAAGATATTGGCCTAATGCAACATAGTAACGGCCAAATGGTACCTATTGGTCAACTCGGCGTGGGCGCATTGGCGGCACGAACGCAACGTGGCTCAGAAGTAACTCGCGTGGATAACGCAGGCAATGAATTTACTACTCGCGAACCAGATCGGCCAGGTGATTTCACCTTACTAGCGAATTTACTCGGTAATGCCAATGGCTTGTTGTTAGGTACAGTACAAGACGGCTGGGCGGCAGTAGTGCAAGCGGTTGCTACTACTACCAATTCCAATATTCTTTCAGCACCGAGTATTACTACCCTTGATAACCAAGAGGCAAGCATCTTAGTGGGCCAAGAAGTGCCAACACTTTCAGGCTCTACAGCAAGTGCGAATAACGATAATCCGTTCCAAACCATTAACCGCCAAGAAGTAGGTGTGCGGTTGCGGGTAACACCGCAAATTAACGAAGGTGATTCGGTGCAACTGATTATTGAGCAAGAAGTTTCTAGTGTTGCAGGTTCAACTGCAGTGGATATCACGTTTAACAAGCGGGAATTAAGCACCACAGTATTGGCTCGTGATGGTGAAACTATTGTGCTTGGTGGCTTGATTGATGAAGATGTCCAGGAAAGCCTATCGAAGGTTCCGTTACTGGGTGATATTCCGCTGTTTGGCCATTTATTCAAATCAACCAGCGTAACTACGCGCAAACGTAACCTTATGGTGTTCATTCGCCCTACTATTATTCGTGATGATACGCGAATGGGGCAATTGAGCGAGCGCAAGTATAGCTACATTCGTGCGCAACAGATTGAACAGCGCCAACGTGGAATTTCATTGCGCCGCAACGATATTGTTCCGGTATTACCCGAGTGGGGCGATGATGCCGATTTACCGCTCGAATATCAGCGTTTCCTTGATGAATGGCGCCGAGAAACTGAAGAACTCCGCCGTGAAGCAGAACGCGGAGGCCAGTAATGGGCGAGCAGCAAGCACCGCAAACCGGTTTTATTGAAGCGGACAGCAACTCGGTAAAGCAAGCAATTGAGCAGTTGCCGAATGAGGCTGAACTTGATGAAGTGAGCGAAGATAGCCCGCATAAGCGCTTGCCTTATGCGTTTGCCAAGCGCTTTTCGGTGGTGCTCACTTACCAAGATGAGCAGCCGATTCTGCATAGCCGCAGTTATCCTAAACCGCAAACACTGCATGAAGTGCGGCGTTTATTAAGCCAGCCATTCCAAGTGCAGGTGCACCCGGCTGCTGATTTCGATAGCTTACTCAGCCAAGCCTATCAACGGGATTCTTCGGAAGCGAAGCAGTTGATGGAGGATATCGGTAATGAAGTGAATTTATTTTCTTTGGCGGAAGAATTACCGCAAACGGAAGATCTACTCGATAGTGAAGATGATGCGCCGATTATTAAACTGATCAACGCGATGCTCAGTGAAGCTATTAAAGAAGGTGCTTCTGATATTCATATCGAAACCTTCGAGAAAGATTTGGTAATCCGCTTTCGCGTAGATGGTGTACTGCGAGAAATTTTACGGCCGAATCGTAAGCTTGCCAGCTTATTAGTATCGCGTATTAAGGTAATGGCGCAGCTTGATATTGCGGAAAAACGGTTACCGCAAGATGGCCGTATTTCATTATTGATTGCTGGCCGTGCGGTTGATGTGCGGGTATCTACCATGCCATCTAACCATGGTGAGCGAGTGGTATTACGTTTACTTGATAAGAACAATGCCCGCTTAGATTTAACGCAGCTAGGCATGACCGCCGCTAACCGAAAAATATTCTCAGAACTGATTCATAAGCCGCATGGCATTATTTTAGTAACAGGGCCTACGGGTTCCGGTAAAAGTACCACTCTGTATGCGGGGCTTTCGGAAATTAACACTAAAGATCGCAATATCTTAACGGTGGAAGACCCAATTGAGTATGCCCTTGAAGGGATTGGCCAAATGCAGGTGAATGCGCGGGTAGATATGACCTTTGCGCGCGGGCTACGGGCCATTTTACGGCAAGATCCGGATGTGGTGATGGTAGGTGAAATTCGTGATAGTGAAACCGCGCAAATTGCGGTGCAAGCGTCACTTACTGGCCACTTAGTACTATCCACCTTGCACACCAACACCGCCGCTGGCGCCCTCACACGTTTGGAAGACATGGGTATCGAGCCATTCTTACTATCGTCTAGCTTGTTAGCGGTAATTTCCCAGCGCTTAGTGCGTACGCTGTGCAAAGATTGTAAACAGCCGCATACCGCTTCTGCAGAAGAGTGTGAATTACTTGGTGTAAGTAGCGCAGAGCCTGTTCATCTGTATCGTCCCAAAGGTTGTGCAAAGTGCAACCATACCGGCTACCGCGGCCGCACAGGTATCCATGAGATGCTCATGGTGGATGAGCAAGTGCGTGAGCTCGTGCACAACGGTAAAGGCGAGCAGGCGATTGAACGTTATGTTCGTAAAATAGCGCCGGGCATTCGCCAAGATGGCCGTGATAAAGTACTTTCCGGCATTACTGCGTTAGAAGAAGTGCTGCGCGTTACGCGAGAGGAATAAGCGATGCCAGCCTATGCATACGAAGCGCTCGATAAACAAGGGCGCAAGAAGAACGGCGTATTAGAAGCCGATACCGAACGGCAAATTCGTACCCTATTGCGCGAACAAGGCTTGTTGCCAATAGCAGTGGAACCGGCTCGTGCGCAAGAAACGGCGAACTCACGCAAGTTCAGTTTCTTGCAAAGTAAAATTAAAACCCATGATTTAGCATTAATTACCCGCCAATTAGCAACGCTTGTGGCGGCGGCTTTGCCTATTGAGCAAGCGTTACTAGCTGTAGCCGAGCAAACCGATAAGCCGCGCTTACAAAAAATGTTGATGTCGGTGCGAAGCCGAGTAGTTGAAGGCTATAGCCTTGCCGATGGTATGCGCGATTTTCCAAAAGTATTTGATGATTTGTATTGTGCCATGGTGGGCGCGGGCGAGAAATCCGGCCATCTAGATGAAGTGTTGAATCGTTTAGCCGATTACACCGAGCAACGCCAAGCAATGAATAGCCAAATTAAACAGGCGGCAGTGTATCCCATTGTGCTCTCGATTGTAGCTTTTGGTGTGGTGGCGTTTTTGCTTGCTGTAGTAGTGCCACAAATTGTGGAGCAGTTCGAAGATTTGGGCCAAGGCTTGCCTGTGGTAACACAGATCTTGATCGCGATTAGTGAAACTTTGCGCGATTACGGTGTCTATATGTTAGTGGCGCTAATCATTGCTGTGATTGTTATGCGGCGCTTATTACTCGTTCCAAAGTACCGCTACAAATATGATAAACGCCTACTGAAAATGCCGTTCATTGGTAATCTTGTTCGTACTGTTAATACCTCGCGGTTCGCCCGTACGCTCAGTATTCTATCTGCCTCGGCGGTACCCTTATTGGAGGGCTTGCGCATTACCGGATCGGTACTTGGCAATATGCGTATGCGTGAAGTAGTAGAAATTGCCGCAGATAGAGTGCGCGAAGGTACAAGCCTGAAAGCCGCATTGGCGGATAGCAAATTATTCCCACCGATGATGTTGCATATGATTGCATCAGGTGAGAAAAGTGGTGAACTAGAACAAATGTTGCGGCGCTGTGCAGATAACCAAGATAGTGAGTTTTCTGCTGTGGTAAATGTAAGCTTGAAGATATTCGAGCCACTATTAATTGTAACCATGGCATTTGTAGTTCTATTTATTGTATTGGCAGTACTGATGCCAATAATGGCTCTTAATACGTTAGCAGGTGGTTAATTATGAAAATGCAGAAACAAACAGGTTTCTCGATGATCGAGTTAATGGTGGTGATTGTGATTTTGGGCATTCTCGCTACCTTGGTTGTGCCGCAAGTGTTCGGCCAGCGCGAGCAGGCAACACGGCAAAAAGCGGTGTCGGATATCACCGCATTAGAAAATGCGCTGGAAATGTATCGCCTTGATAATGGTGTGTATCCAACTACCGAACAGGGTTTAGAGGCATTAGTAACACCACCGCAAATTGATCCGCGCCCGCGTAGTTTCCGCGAAGGTGGCTATATTCGCCGCTTACCTGATGATCCGTGGGGTAATGAGTATCGCCTATTGAGCCCAGGCCAGTTCGGCCGTTACGATATTTTTAGCGTAGGCCCAGATGGTTTACCAGGCACTGATGATGATATCGGTACTTGGAATATGCACGATCGCCAAGAAGATCAATAGCCTCAGTATGCTGCAAACGCGATTGATACAGCTGCCCACAGTAAGTTTGCTAAGTGGCATTTTTGCCACTCGCAATCGCGGTAGGCCTAAGAAAAATAGCAATCGTGCGCAGGGCTTCACGCTTATTGAGGTGATGCTAACGATTTTAATTATCGGCCTTGGGGCCATGGTTGTGGTGCTCAATTTACCGAGTACCGCGCGTTTTGATGAAGATGTGAATAGCAATGCCGAGCGCTTTTTACAGCAGGTGCATCACGCCCGCGAGCAAGCGTTATTGCGTAATTATGTGTATGGCATTGAATTTGATGAAGCCGAAAGTACCTACCGTTTTTATCGGTGGTACGAGAACAAGTGGCAGTTGCAAGCAGAGCCGCCGCTGCGGCCAGTAATCCTCTCCGAACCCTATTATTTTGAATTAGAAATGGGCGATTTCCGTTTACTCGATAATATGAGTGAAGGGCGCGATGCGATTTTTGGCCGAGATGAGCGCAGGGAAGATCCTGACAAGCGCATACCACGCCCCACCGTACTTATTTTTGAAAGTACCGAATTTGTGCCCTTTCGTATCTATTTCCACAATCGCCAAGCGATGCATACTGCGGTAACAGTGAACGGCCGCAGTGGTATTCAGCTAACGCTTGAGGAAGGGCCACAATGGTAAACCACATGCAAACTCAGCTAAGGACCAAATAATGGGTGCTATCCGCTACCAAGAAACGCAGCGTGCAGGCGGCTTCACCCTTGTTGAAACCATGTTTGCCTTGGTTATTTTTGCCATTGGAGCGCTCGCCGCATTGAATATGGCTACCGAACAATTGCGCAGCACTAGTATTCTAGAAACCCGTTATTTTGCTCAGCAAGTGGCCAGCAATCGCATGGCTGAAGTACATTTAGAAGCACGTAATCAAACAGTGTGGCCGCCAGTTGATGAGTTTAGCGGTGAAATGGAAATGGCCGGCACGCAGTGGTTTTGGGAACAGCAAGTATTGGAAACGGTAACGCCTGATTTGCGTGAAGTAACTATTCGCGTGCGGGATACTGCCGAAGGCCAAGTTGTGGTAGAACTTAGCTCGTATGTGGGGCGGCGCTAATGCAACTATCGCAGCGAGCGCGGGGTTTTACCCTGATTGAGGTGCTGATTGCCATGGCAATTCTGGCGCTCATCGGGTTGGCGAGCGCTATTGTGCTTACGCAAATGATCGATTCTGAAGAAAATAGTAAGCTCCGCCATGAGCGCTTGGCAGAAATTCAATTTGCGTTGCTTACCCTTGATCGCGATGTGCGGCAAATGGTGGTGCGGCAGGTTCGGGCTATTCCTGAAGAAGCCCGTGGAATTTACGTAAGTAATGATTCAGCACTAATTGATAGCGATAGTGGTGGCTTGGCATTTGTGCGCGCCGGCTGGACTAATCCGGCCATGATGCTGCCGCGCAGTGAATTACAGCCGGTTGTGTATCGGGTACGTGATAACGTGCTACAGCGCGTGTATCGGCCGTTTGTGGATGATACCAGCGGCGATCAAGCCGTGCAGGATTTATTACATGGTGTGAGCGAGTTGCGTGTTACCTTCCGCCATAATGACGAAAACTATGATAGCTGGCTTATCGCGAACAGCTTGCCAGATATCGTTGTGGTACGCATTGAGATAGAAAACTTTGGTGATGTGGAGCGTTGGTTGCTTACTTCGGGTACTAAGCCGGAGCCACTGCCATGATGAACCTCTATAAAACGCGGTGGAGCTATCGTAACGCTGGAGCAAGGCAGAAGCAGCAAGGTTTTGCCATTATCACCGTGCTCTTAGTGGTGGCAATTATTGCGGTGCTAGCGATGCAAATGAGTGGCCGGCTGCGTATCCAGGTAGCACGCGTAGCAAGCTCGGATTATGCCGAGCAGGCCTATTGGCATTGGTTAAGTGCGGAAGCTTTGGTGCGGCAAGTATTACTCACTGAACTTGAAGAAAGCGAAGGGCGCGCGCATTTAGAACAAAATTGGGCGTTGCAACAAGGCCCATTTCCAGTGCGGGGCGGTGCCATTGGTGGGCGCATACAGGATTTACACAGCTGCTTTAACCTCAATAGTTTGTATACCGATGATATTACCAATGCTCGATTCGTATTGGCAGTAGAACAGTATCAAGCATTGTTACAGGTGCTGGAAATTGATGAATTTCAAGCAGAGCGCCTTACCGCTAGCTTAATCGATTGGTTAGATAAGAATTCGGAATTACACAATTCGTTTGGCGCAGAAGATGCAGATTATGAATCGTTGCCGCAGCCCTACCAAGCGGGCAATAATCTCCTCTCGCATATCTCGGAATTACGCCAAATAGCAGGCTATAATCAAACGGTATACGAAGCACTGGCGCCTTATGTGTGCGTTATACCGGCAGTTACCGAGTGGCGGCTGAATCTCAATACGGTGGCAGAAAACAAACCACAAATTGTAACGGCCTTTTTCCGTGGTCAGCTGGATATGAACGCCGCGCAAAGTTTACTAAGTGCTAGGCCAAGAGATGGCTTCGAAGATGTAGAGGCGATACGCCAGCAAGGCGAGATTCAGAATTTATTAAGTGTTGGCACGGCGTTATCTGAACTTGAGCAGTTAACTGTGGCCAGCGAATATTTTCAGTTGCAGGCCCAAGTGCAATATGGTGATCTAGAATATTATGGAGTAAGCCAGATGCTTATTCGTGACGGAGCGGCATTTATACTGCACCGTTCCCGTGGAGGATATCAGCAAGATGAATGAACAATTAATTATTCGCCTTCCCGCAGGTGAACACAGTGCAGAGCAACAGCCAGTGAGTTGGCTGATTTGGCATTTTGCTGAGCAAGCCGTAGTAGCAAGTGGTGAGTTAGATGATATTAGTGAGCTCAACCAATTGGCGGAGAAAGCCAAGAATCGCAGCGTTAAAGTATACGTGAGTTCGGCGGCTATCGGTTTCCACACCGTTGAGGTGCCCGCGAAATCGCGTCGCCATCTTGAGCAGTTAATTCCGTATGCCTTAGAAGATGAAGTAGCGGAAGATATCGAGCTATTGCACTTCTTTTGGCCAGAGAACCTGCCGAAAAGTGAATCGATACCAGTATTTGTGGTGCGCAAGCAACAAGTAGAAAGCTGGCTTACCCAATTAGCGCAAGCGGGTATTCATAGCCAAGCGTTATATCCGGATATTTTCCTTTTGCCGGAGCTTGAGAATGCCTGGAGCATTGCGGTATTCAGAGGAGCCTATGGCACGGAGTGGGTGATTCGCCAAAGCGCATGGCAGGGAGTGGTATTGGAGCCCGAATTAGCACAAGGAATGCTTACCCATGATTACGAAGAGCCGGAAGCAGTATTAACTGAAATCGTAGCGTATGGCGATGTGCAATGGGCGGAGCCGCCAGCACCAGTGAGAAGTAGCGATCCTTCATTGCCATTGGAGTTGGCGGTGAACGCGGTAAATGTAGTGAATGTTTTGCAGGGCGAGTTTCGCATGCAAAAGGCCAGCTCTACGAATTGGCGACAATGGCGCTTTCCAGCGATTGCAGCCAGTGTGTTTCTTGCCGTTATGTTTGTGAATGAGTGGGTTACGGGTTCCAGCATTCAGCGTGAAGCACGTGCAGTACAAGAACAATATGAAACCTTGTATCGGCAAACCTTTCCAGAGGCTACGCGGATTGTGAATATTCGCAGCCAGCTCGCTAACCAAGTGCAAAGTGGTGGTAGTGGTGATGCAGCGCAAGTTATCCGCCTGCTTGAGCAACTGCAGCCGGCCTTTAACGCGGTGCCCATGGAACTTACCATGTTGCAATATGATCACAACCGTGGCGAATTACGCATGCAAGCGAATGGTGCCAACTTTCAAGCATTTGAGCGCTTTACACAAATAGCGCGAGAGCAGAGCTTAGTGGTTGAGCAAGGGCAACTCACTAGCCGTGCGGGGCAAATTAACGGTACCTTGGTAGTAAGGAGCGGAGCATGAGCGCAATGATAAAAACCAGGATTGCTAAAGTTACCACGCCAATCCGTGAGTACATTAGCCCACATTGGGATAAAGTTTCGGTGCAAGCGCAGCAACGTTGGCAGCGCTTAGAAGCCCGTGAACAAAGGGTATTGCAAGGGCTAGGCGTTTTTTTAGTGGTGATTATTGTTTGGTTTGCAATTTGGCAGCCGCTACATGAGCGTACCGCACGGGCAGAAGCCCGATTAGCGGCTGAATATAGCACGCAACGCTATGTAGAACAGCAAGTAGCTCGAGTATTGCAAGCCCGAAGAGCAGGCCAATCCGGCGCGCAAGCAATAACTGCCAATCAACTCAGTGGTTTGATTAACACGTTAAGTAATAACCTGAACATTGAAGTAACTCGCATGCAACCGCAAAATGAATCATTGATACTGGTTTTTAATGAGGTGGAGTTTAATCGCTTGGTTGAATTTTTAGTGCGCTTGGCGGAGCGGCAAGTAATGATAGAGGCAGTTGATGTATCAGAAACCAATGAACCTGGTGTAGTGCGGGTGCGCCGCCTACAAGTTCGTGCCTAGCTTAAGTAACTTAAGTAACTTAAGTAACTTAAGTTTTTCGAGATGTTGTTTTTGTTATGAATTGGAGCAGTAACGAATGAAGAAGTGGCAGCTGATTAGCTTGCTTATATTCGTCTATATTATTGGTTTAGTGGTGTTATTTCCTGCACGAGTAGTGGCGGCGTTTGCACCATTGCCAAGCACGATTCAATTAGGCCAGATCAACGGTAGTATATGGAATGGCTCAGTAGAGCGGTTGGTAATAAGCGGTGGCTCTGATGGCGATATCAGCCTGTATGATGTGGAGTGGCGCTTATCACCATTGGCGCTGCTAACCCTCAGTGCTGAAGTTAACGTGAACATTCCAGCGCAGCAGCGCAATATTTTACAGGGCTCATTAACATTAAATGCCAGTAACAATGCGCTAAGTATCCGCGATGCTCGCTTTGCTGGTGATTTAGAAGATCTAATGTTATTCAGCCCGATTCAAACCCCCATTCCTATTCGCGGTGGCTTGAGCTTGCATGTGCAAGAATTCATTCTCGGGCAGCCGTTTTGTAGCGCAATGAATGGCAATGCGTTGGGTGCGCAGGTTAATGCGCAACTTGGTAATCAGTGGCAAAACTTGGGTGATTATGAAACCCAACTTGGTTGCGCAGAAGGCCGTTTAGGCATCGATATGCCCCATAACAATATGCTGGGGTTAAGCATCACCGGCTGGGTATCGCCAAATGGTGTGGATTTGCGCATTGGCATCGCGCCCACAGCAGAAGCCCCGCAAGGTATTCGCGATTTGATCGAGTGGTTTGGTGAGCCGGATAGCCAAGGTCGAAGATATTTTAACTTTCGGCTATAATTACAGTCTTTGAAACAATAGCTTAGCTGTTTTATCCGCTAAAAAGGAAAGGCCCATGAATGAACTAATTGAATGGTTTGGCGAAAACCAAGAAGCCCTGCTGTTATTTGCAGGCAAGCTGTTGGTTGCGGTTGGTATCTTGGTAGCCGGTATGGTGATCGCGCGTATTCTAACCAACACCATGACCAAGCGCCTCGATAAAAGCAAAATTGATAATGCGGTTGTGTCCTTCATGGCTGGCATTATCCGCACCATTATTATTATTGCCGCGTTACTCATGGCGCTCTCGCATATCGGTGTACAAACCACTTCGTTCATCGCCATTTTGGGTGCCGCCGGCTTGGCCATTGGTTTGGCTTTGCAAGGCTCGCTATCGAACTTTGCGTCTGGTGTTCTGATCATGATTTATCGCCCATTTAAATCAGGTGATTATGTAGAAGCGGGCGGTGTAGCCGGAAGCGTGCAGCGCATTGAGCTGTTCACTACAGTGCTAAAAACACCAGACAACAAAACAGTAGTGGTGCCCAACTCAAAAATAACCGGCAGTGAAATCACCAATTACTCGCAAGAACCAATTCGCCGCGTAGATATGGTAATTGGTGTTTCTTACAGTGCAGATTTAAAGAAAACTAAAGAAGTACTGATGCAAGTAATTACTTCGGATGAGCGTACTTTGCAAGATCCGGCGCCTCGTGTTGCAGTAACCGCATTAAATGATTCTTCAGTAGATTTCATAGTGCGCCCATGGGTAAATAGCGGCGATTACTGGCCAATGTACTGGGATTCTATGGAACGTATTAAAAATGCTCTTGATGAGAATGATATCGGAATTCCATTCCCACAAATGGATGTGCATTTACATCACCCTAAAGGGGAAGTAAATGAACTGCGGATTGTAAACCCTGAGCAGGCTGGCAAACTCGCAAGCAAAGAGTAACAAAAGTTAAGCCGAACTAAATCTAAGGTTTTCCGGGTTAGCGACAAAGCTACTTTCTATCGGCTTTGTCGCCACCCGCTGCAATTCGCTCCACCTTACTGATCACTTCACCTTCAGCAAAGCGCGTACGCAACATATCGCCAGTGTTTAACTGCTTAGCGCTGCGAACAATATCGCCATTCTCAGCAAAACTAATCGTATAACCACGCTCCAAGGTATTCAGCGGGCTAACAATACTTAGCGCCTGGTGGGTGGCTGCTGCCCGTGCATTAGCGCGATTAAGCTGCACTGTTAACGCTTGCAAGCCCTGTTGGCGTAGCTGCTCGATTCGTGTTTGCAGTTGTTGAATTTGTAATTGCGGATTTTCTCGCCATAGCCTCTGCTGAAGTTGTTGCTGGTGCTGTTTAGTGGTATTGAGGTTGCGGGTTAAAGCGCGTTGTAGCCGCTGCGTATATTCATCTAGCTGCTGGCTTTTACTTTCCAACCGTTGTTGCGGGCTAAGTGGTTTTAAACGCTGTAATAAGTGCTGAAATTGCACCATTCGTTGTTGTTGGTATTGTTGTTGGCTGCGCGTTAAGCGTTGCGTAAGCATTGCCAAGTAGCGCATGGTTTCACTGCGATCTTGGCTTACCAGCTCAGCTGCAGCTGAAGGGGTTGCCGCTCGCACGTCGGCAATAAAATCCGCAATGGAAAAATCAACCTCATGGCCTACGGCGCTAATTGTAGGAATAGGGCAAGCAGCAATATCTCGCGCCAAGCCTTCGTCATTGAAACACCACATATCTTCCAATGAACCACCGCCACGGGTAAGTAACAGTGCATCTACTTCATTTCGCGCAATGGCAACGGCAAGCATTTGCCGAATTTGCGCGGCGGCTTGGGCGCCCTGAACCTGAGTAGGGTATACAATTACGCGCAATTGCGGATCGCGCCGCTGTAATACACTCAATACATCGCGAATGGCGGCCCCAGTAGGTGATGTAATCACACCTAAGGTGCGAATGGGGGTAGGCAACGGCTGTTTCCGTTCACTGGCGAACAAGCCCTCGTTGTGCAGCTTAGCTTTCAACGCATCGAATTGCTGCTGCAATAAGCCTTCGCCAGCCGGCTCCATGCTATCGATAATGAGTTGATAATCGCCGCGTGGTTCGTACAAGCTAAGGCGTCCACGCACCAATACTTGCATACCATTACCTACCCGCATGCGCACCCGCGTGTTATTACCGCGAAACATGGCGCATCGTACTTGCGCTTGTTCATCTTTCAAAGTGAAGTACCAATGCCCAGAGCCGGGGGCAGAAAAGTTAGAGATTTCACCGAGCAGCCACAACGAGCCAAACTGCGCTTCTAGCAAACGGCGCACCGCGCTATTTAACCGCGAAACCGTAAATATTTGCCGTTGTGCATTGTCTGCAGGAATATCGTCCAACATAAGTGATTACTATCCTTTCACGAGTGGTACCAAACGGGGAGAATTACAGAACAAATACTAGCAGGAATAGCGCAGGGAATGGCGATATTTTTTAGCAGCAAAATGCGCATTAAGCACAATATAAACGGCAACAGAACTAAATTCTAAAGAAAAAGCGTAAGATTTTGTTTACCTAAAGCCTGATAGTGAGTAAAATACCGCCGCAACATTGATCTAGTCATTCACCTCTAACGAGAGATGTTGCCATGCTAAGACTTGCCCAAGAAGCCCTCACCTTTGATGATGTACTCCTGTTGCCTGCGCACTCTACTGTGCTGCCGCATACAGCTAATTTGAATACGCGTTTAACCCGTTCCATTTCGTTAAATATCCCACTTGTTTCTGCTGCCATGGATACGGTTACCGAAGCTGATCTCGCTATTGCCTTAGCGCAAGAAGGCGGAATCGGTTTTATTCATAAGAATATGAGCATCAGTGAGCAAGCGGCACACGTTCGTAAAGTGAAAAAATTCGAAAGTGGCATAGTTGCCGATCCGGTAACGGTAACATCGAAAACCACCATAAAGCAGGTGAAAGCGCTTGCTGCAGAGCATGGTTTTCATGGTTTTCCAGTAGTAGATAACGGCCGATTAGTTGGTATTGTTACTGGCCGTGATACCCGTTTTGAAGAAGCGAACAATAAGCTTGTTTCTGATGTAATGACCCCAGAAGATCGCTTAGTAACCGTTCGTGAGAACACGCCAAGCAAAGACATTCTGCAGCTCATGCACAAACACCGCATTGAAAAAATTCTTATCGTAAATAACGCTCATGAAATGCGCGGCATGATCACGCTGAAAGATTTTGAAAAAGCAGCGAACAAACCAAACGCCTGTAAAGATGCTCAAGGCCGCTTGCGCGTAGGCGCAGCTGTAGGCGTTGGCGCTGGCACCGAAGAGCGCATCGCTGCGTTAGTAGATGCAGGCGTTGATGTAGTGTTAATTGATACCTCACACGGCCATTCCGAAGGTGTTTTAGAGCGCGTACGAGCTACCCGCAAAGAATACCCAGAGTTGAATATTATTGGCGGTAACGTAGCAACTGCAGAAGGCGCTGTAGCGCTTGCAGATGCTGGCGTAGATGCCGTAAAAGTGGGCATTGGCCCAGGCTCTATTTGTACTACGCGTATTGTTACCGGTTGTGGTGTGCCACAAATCACCGCAATCTCAAACGCAGTAGCAGGCTTAGAAGGCCGGGATATTCCAGTAATCGCCGATGGTGGTATCCGTTTCTCGGGTGACATCGCTAAAGCCCTCGTTGCTGGCGCAAGCTGCGTAATGGTAGGTAGTATGTTGGCCGGTACTGAAGAATCACCAGGTGAAGTAGAACTTTACCAAGGCCGTTATTACAAATCGTATCGCGGCATGGGTTCACTAGGCGCAATGAACCAAAGCCATGGCTCTTCAGATCGTTATTTCCAATCTTCCAATCAAGCTGAGAAGCTGGTTCCAGAAGGAATTGAAGGGCGAGTGGCGTATAAAGGCCCAATTGCAAACATTATTCATCAGCAAATGGGTGGCCTGCGTTCGGCAATGGGCTTAACTGGCTCTGCCGATATCGAAACAATGCGCACCAAGCCACAGTTTATTAAAGTAACCGCCGCTGGTATGGGTGAATCGCACGTACACGATGTGCAAATCACCAAAGAAGCTCCGAACTACCGCATGGGCTAAAGTAGGTGCTGACGATTGCCATCATGGAATGCTTCCACGATGGCCATCACTGATTGTGAGAATCGCTCAAGTACGTCCACGGGAGCATGTAGCGAAAGCCGCGAACGATTTAATTTTGGTTTTAATAGAGAATGGAAGGCACATGACACACGATATTCATCAGCACCGAATTTTGATTCTAGATTTTGGTTCGCAGTATACCCAGCTCATTGCGCGCCGTATTCGCGAAATTGGCGTTTACTGTGAACTGTGGGCGTGGGATGTGGATGCTGAGGATATTAAGAACTTTAATCCGAACGGCATTATTCTTTCGGGTGGGCCAGAAAGTGTACCTGCGCCGAATTCGCCGCGCGCACCTGAGTATGTGTTCGAAGCTGGTGTGCCAGTGTTTGGTGTGTGTTATGGCATGCAAACCATGGCTGCCCAGCTTGGTGGGGCGGTACAGGGTTCAAACTTACGTGAATTTGGTTATGCCCGCGTAGAGCAAATTGCCGAATGTTTGCTGTTTACCAATATCGAAGACGGCGTGAGTGAGCAGGGCTTGCCGTTACTCGATGTATGGATGAGCCACGGCGATAAGGTAAGCGATATTCCGCCGGGTTTTAAAACGGTGGCGAAAACCGATACTTGCCCACATGCAGCGATGGTGAATGAAGAGAAGCAATTTTATGGCGTACAGTTCCACCCGGAAGTAACGCATACGCGCCAAGGGTTGCGTATGCTTGAGCACTTTGTAATTGATGTATGTAAGTGTGAAAAGCTATGGACACCGGGCGCCATTATTGATGATGCAATCGCGCGCATTCGTGAGCAAGTAGGCACGGAAAAAGTGATGCTTGGTCTTTCTGGCGGGGTAGATTCTTCAGTTACCGCGATGTTATTGCACCGTGCAATCGGCGATCAGCTTACCTGTGTATTTGTAGATAATGGTTTATTGCGTTTGCATGAAGCAGATCAAGTTATGGAAATGTTCGGTGATCATTTTGGTTTGAACATTATTCGCGTAGATGCTGAAGATCGCTTTTTAGATGCATTGGCGGGTGTAGATGAGCCAGAGGCGAAACGCAAAGCGATTGGCCGTTCATTTATTGAAGTGTTTGATGAAAAAGCGCAAGAGCTTACCGAAGTAGATTGGTTGGCGCAGGGTACTATTTATCCGGATGTAATCGAATCTGCCGGTTCGAAAACGGGTAAAGCGCACGTAATTAAATCACACCATAATGTGGGTGGTTTACCGCCGGGAATGCGCATGAAATTGGTAGAGCCGCTGCGCGAATTGTTTAAAGACGAGGTGCGTAAAATTGGTCTTGAGCTGGGCTTACCTTACGATATGTTGTTCCGCCATCCGTTCCCAGGGCCGGGCTTGGGTGTGCGTGTGTTAGGCGAAGTGAAGAAAGAATATTGTGATTTACTCCGCCGAGCCGATGCGATTTTCATTGAAGAGTTGCATAAAGCTGATTTATATCACAAAGTTAGCCAAGCATTTGCGGTGTTCTTACCGGTACGTTCAGTGGGCGTAATGGGTGATGCCCGCAAATACGATTGGGTAATTTCCTTACGCGCGGTTGAAACCATTGATTTTATGACCGCGCATTGGGCACACTTACCGTATGAGTTATTGGGCCGCGTTTCCAATCGTATTATCAATGAAATTGATGGTATTTCGCGCGTAGTTTACGATGTTTCAGGCAAACCGCCGGCTACTATTGAATGGGAGTAGTCTGCGGTCTTTAAGTTATTGAAAAATAACGAATTGCGAGTTACAAAAAAGTTACAAAGAGCCCCATTTTTGGGGCTTTTTTACAAAGAAAGTTACAAACGATCGCTGTCATTGCATGTCATTAGTACCGTAATGATGGAGTTTTTCGGCTTTAGTTTTGCCGAAGCCATTGCGGTTTTTATGATTCATTCCACGCTGATAGCTTCGGCTGCAATACCAGATGGGGAGTGAGCGCAGAGCGTATTCAGCGCGCAGGCTCAAATTTCCTTGTGAACTGATGGGTGTACGGGAAATATAGATAAAAAAATAGGGTGAATAATGCTATCTTTGCTGTTAAATCGGCAGCTTATGGTTGCTCAATATGCTAGCAAAAACAATAATAAAGGTGCTGTATGAATACAGAGCTCGGCTGGATAAGTTTACTCCCTTCGTTATTGGCGATTGTGTTTGCCATTCTTACCCGCCGAGTGGTGTGGGCGTTGTTGGGCGGCGTGTTGCTTGCTCATGTTCTATTATTTATGCCAGCATTTGGCACAGGCCTGCAATCGGGTGTTATCAGCCTTGGTGAAGTGCTGATAGCGCCATCAAATCAATTGATTTGGGGCTTTACCCTGGCCATCGGCGCACTGTTTGGCGTGCTCGAACGCGGTGGCACCTTCGGCCACTTTGTTACTGCACTGCAGCAAAAACAATGGGTACCCAACCGACGCAGAGCACGCTTGTTCACTTGGATTTTGGGTGTACTGGTATTCATTGAATCGAATGTATCAATTATGACCTCGGGCACTACCTCGCGCCCGGTGTACGATAGGCTCGGTATCTCTCGGCAAAAGCTTGCCTATATTATTGATTCTACCTGCGCTCCGGTGTGTATCTTAATTCCATTGAATGCGTGGGGGGCTTTTAACCTTGGCCTGATTGGCAACCAAGGTGTGAGTGATCCCATTAGTACGCTTGTTGCCGCTATTGGCTTGAACTTTTATGCCATCATTGCCCTGTTCTTGGCTTTATTTGTGGCTTGGAGTGGCTGGGCATTCGGGCCGATGCGCGCTTTTGAGCAGCAGGCTCAGCAGCGTTATGAGGCGGAGCCACACCATCATGCTACCGACGCGGTAAATCGTGGTGCGGTGGCTACCGTAATTATTAGTTTAGTTACCATGGTACTCATGGTGCCGGTAATGCTTTGGTACACGGGCGATGGCAGCATGATTGCAGGTAAAGGCATGCTGAGCGTGTTTGTGGCAATTATCGTAGCGTTGGTGATTGCTATTATCGGTTCGGTAATTACTTTGCGAACGTCGGCAAAGCTGATCATTTCTGCTATTTTGCGCGGTGCTTGGAAAATCTTACCGCTGGCGATAATTCTATGGATGGCGATTGCGCTAGGTGATGCCACGCGTACCTTGGGTTCGGGTGAGTACTTGGCAGGCGTGTTGAATGCAAGCTTACCGGTGTGGTTGTTGCCAGCGTTAATATTTTTGCTATCGGCGCTTACGGCCTTCGCGATTGGTTCGAGCTGGGGTACGTTCGCTATAATGTTACCATTAGCGATTCCATTGGCGGTAGGGTTGGATCTTCCCGTAGCCTTGTTTGTAGGTGCTTCATTAGCGGGTGGTATTTTCGGTGATCACTCATCACCCATTAGTGATACTACGATTATTGCCTCGTTGGCATCTGGCTCTGAGCACATCGACCATGTGCGTACGCAGTTGCCTTACGCATTTTTGGCCGCTGCATTGGCTACAATTGCGTATTTAATTGCTGGGCTGATGGTGAGCGGTTGATAGTGAGAGCAACTGTATTGGCAATAAACTGCACCAATAATTTAGGCGAAAGAGACGCACTGCCATGACCGAGATTACGAGCGAGCAACAGCAGGCAGATATTACTTTTATGCGGCGCGCTATGGAGCTCGCTGCTGAGGCCGAAGCTGTGGGCGAGGTGCCTGTAGGTGCGGTGTTGGTGTATCAAGGCAAGATTATTGGTGAAGGCCGCAATCGGGTGATTACCAAGTTGGATCCTTCCTTACACGCGGAAATGGAAGCTATTCGCGAAGGGGCGGCAGCCATCGGTAATTACCGTTTGCTCGATACTACGTTGTACGTAACCTTAGAACCCTGCCCAATGTGTGCTGGCTTGTTGGTGCATAGCAGAATTACCCGCTTGGTATATGGGGCTGCAGATGCGAAAACTGGGGCAGCGGGAAGTTTACTAAATTTGTTGCAACATGCGGGGTTGAACCACCAGGTAGAGATTACCGGTGGTGTGCTGCAAACAGAGTGTTCGGCACAATTATCCGGCTTTTTTGCGGCGCAGCGCGCGCGGAAAAAAGCACTTAAGCAGCGCTTGCGCGGCGAATCATCGTAACGAACCTTATTCTTTCTCTACTTTATTGAAGTTGCCACTTTCTGGATCGGGTGTGTTCGGGCAAATCATCAGCCGATTGCAGGTTTCAGTGAGGTAAAACCATTTATTACGGCGATCAACAATTGCTCGGCCGTGCCGTTTTAACAGTTGTTGCCGGCGTTCATTGCGTTTAAATCTCGATTTTAAAGCCATATTATTCTGCCGTAGTTGGGGAGTGAGCCCGTTCAGTAAACACGGATTCCATTGCCGGTAAGCGCCCTTGCTCATCAAGCCATACCAGCGTATCAAAATATCGCCGAATGTTCTCAACATATTGTACGGGCTCATCGCCCCGGGCAAAACCGAAGCGCGTAGTGCGGTAGTATTGTTTTTGCCGAAGTAGGGGCAATCGTTCTCGCACATCTACCCAGTAATCCGGGTTGCCGCCTTGGCGTTGCGTAAGAACCCGGGCATCTTCGAGGTGCCCTAAGCCAACATTATAGGCCGCAAGTGCCATCCACATCCGATCGGGCTCTTGAATGCGATCGGGTAACCGCTGGTGTAAGCGGCGCAAGTACTCGGCACCGCCGCGTACCGCTTGTGCTGGGTCTAAGCGGCTATTTACGCCCAATTCTTGCGCTGTAGGCAAGGTGAGCATCATTAAACCACGCACCCCAGTTGCTGAGCGGGCCCAAGGATCCCAGTGTGATTCTTGATAGCTTAATGCCGCTAATAGGCGCCAATCAAGATCGCCAGAATACTCTTGGAACAGTTCGAGATAATCGGGTAATAAGTTTTCTGTGGCGGCAATGAAAGCGCGTGTATCGACAAAATTAAATTCCGCAACATGGCCGAAATAACGATCCCATAGTTGCGCTAACTCGCCGGATTCATAATGTTCGCCAATGTACTCGATGGCTGCCGCATAGAGAGAATCATCGCTACCCGAGCGGAATGCCCATGATATCGGTACATTATCGCGCACGGTAAAGGCAATGCTCAAATTAGGAAATGCGCGCCGTTTAATATCGAGATGGTGGGAATCTACAATGGTGAAATCAATCTCATCGCGTATCACATGTTCTAACAACTCATCTGAATCGTAAAGATGGGTGCTGGTCCAATCCAGATGCGGGTATACCTCACTTAAGCTTTGCAGATATTCTTCGTGGCTACTGCCGGCTACAACACGAATTTTCCCTGTTACATCAAGCCAATTGCGGGGGCGATTAACGGCATTTTGGCGGAACACCAGCTTTTGCTCAACCATTTGATAAGGCGGCGAGAATTTCAGCCACTGCAAGCGGTTTTCAGTAACATCAATACCAGCTGCAATAAAATCAATTTCGCCCGCTTCGAGTTGCCGCCATAGCTCCCGAAGATCGTAGCTATGAACCATATTCAGTTGCACACCAAGTTGCTGCGCAAGGCCTCGGGCCAGCTCAAATTCGAAGCCAGCATCATGATTATCATGGCCAATGTAATAATTTACTGGGTTCATCATGGTGCCCACATGCACCACCCCGCGAGCTTGAATACGCTCAAGTTGATTCTGATCGATGCGCTCTTTAGTGCTCTCAATGCCGCAGCCACTAATGAATAGGATTAGCAATAACAGCAAGCCACTTGGTAACCATCGGCGCCGCATCCTTTCATTCTGTTGAAGTGTTCCGTAAATAACCATATTCACCAAATTCAATCCTGTGCGTCTTTCTAAGTTATAACAGAAGAGCGTATATTCTGCATTGTCATTTGTGTCGCAAAAGTGTGTAAATTTCTCTATAATATTAGCCCATCCTTATTCCTCAAAAGTAATCCGGAGCTTAACCAGTGGATATCCTGCGCGGTTCGCCTGCTTTGTCTGATTTTCGTGCTGAAAAACTACTTCAACGTTTACATGCAGAGGGCCTAGCGGTTACCTCGGTGTATGCTGAATATACGCACTTCGTGCACACTACCTTGCCGCTTACTGCAAGCGCGCAGCAAGTGTTGGAAAAGTTGCTAGAGTATGGGCCAAAGCGAGAGGCACACGCACCTGTAGGTAGCTTGGTGCTGGTAACCCCGCGAGTAGGTACAATTTCCCCATGGGCCTCAAAGGCTACTGATATCGCGCGTAACTGCGGGTTACAGGAAATTGAGCGTATCGAGCGTGGTGTAGCCTATTACCTTGAAGGTAATTTAAGCGCAGATGATATGCAGCGTGCCAGTTATCTGTTGCACGATCGCATGACCGAAAGCACTTTTGGCGATTTATCTGCAGCCAGTGCATTATTCCAAAGCCAACAGCCAGCCGCTTATACCACAGTAGATATCATGGGTGCAGGGCGCGCTGCATTGGCAAACGCCAATACCGAGCTAGGTTTAGCACTTGCCGATGATGAAATCGATTACCTTACGGAAAACTTCGAAAAACTTGGCCGCAATCCAGTAGATGCAGAGCTGTATATGTTTGCGCAAGCAAACTCGGAGCATTGCCGCCACAAAATATTTAACGCTTCATGGACAATCGATGGGGTTGAGCAAGAAAAATCATTATTTAAGATGATTAAGCGCACCTATGAAGCTACGCCAGAGTATGTGTTATCGGCATATAAAGATAATGCGGCAGTAATGACCGGCTCAGAAGCAGGCCGCTTTTTCCCAACCGCAGGTAGCGGAGAGTATCGTTACAATGGCGAACCCATCCATATTCTTATGAAAGTGGAAACCCATAATCACCCCACCGCAATTTCTCCATATCCGGGTGCTGCTACTGGTTCAGGTGGCGAAATTCGTGACGAAGGAGCTACCGGTATTGGTGCGAAGCCAAAAGCTGGTTTGGTTGGTTTTTCCGTTTCCAACTTACGCATTCCTGGCTTTGAACAGCCTTGGGAAGAAGATTTTGGCCGCCCGCAACGCATAGTGAGTGCGCTAGATATTATGCTAGAAGGCCCGCTTGGTGGTGCTGCGTTCAATAACGAATTTGGCCGGCCAAATATTCTTGGCTATTTCCGCACCTATGAAGAGCGCGTAAATAGTTTTAATGGCATGGAAATTCGTGGCTACCACAAGCCAATTATGATTGCCGGTGGCCTGGGTAACATCCGCGAAGAACATGTAGAAAAAGATGAAATTCCAGTAGGCGCGCCGCTAGTTGTACTCGGTGGCCCAGCAATGAACATCGGTTTAGGTGGTGGCGCAGCCTCTTCAATGGCCTCAGGCGATTCTTCGGAAGCACTCGATTTTGCCTCAGTGCAACGGGAAAACCCGGAAATGGAACGCCGTTGCCAAGAAGTGATCGATCGTTGTTGGCAGCTAGGTAGCGAAAACCCAATCGTGTTTATTCATGATGTTGGTGCCGGTGGTTTATCGAATGCATTGCCAGAGCTCGTAAATGACGGCGGCCGTGGTGGTGAGTTTAAGCTACGCGCTATTCCAAATGATGAGCCGGGCATGTCACCAATGGCGGTATGGAGTAATGAATCACAAGAGCGTTACGTGATAGCCATTGTCCCAGAGCGCTTACAGGTATTTGCCGATATTTGTGCGCGTGAGCGCGCGCCATATGCGGTAGTGGGTGAAGCCACAGAAGCGCAACACTTGCGCTTGTACGATGAAGTATTCGATAACTATCCAGTGGATATGCCTTTGGAAGTGTTACTAGGCAAAGCGCCGAAAATGCATCGGGAAGCGCAATCAACCAAAGTGCTTGGCGAAGCGTTACAAACTAGCAAAATTGCCATCAACGAAGCGGTAGAACGCTTATTACGTTTACCAGCGATTGCGGAGAAAACTTTCTTAATCACCATTGGCGATCGCAGCGTAACGGGCTTAGTTGCCCGTGATCAAATGGTAGGCCCATGGCAGATTCCAGTGGCGGATTGCGGTGTTACCGCAGCGTCATACGATAGCTATGCTGGTGAAGCCATGGCAATGGGTGAACGCACCCCAGTAGCACTATTAAACCACGCGGCATCAGCACGGTTGGCGGTGGCTGAAGCAATCACCAATATCGCGGGTACCGCAATTGGTGATTTCAAACATATTAAGCTATCGGCAAACTGGATGGCTCCAGCTGGCCACCCAGGCGAAGATGCCGGCCTATACGAAGCGGTAAAAGCGATTGGTGAAGAATTGTGCCCAGCGTTAGGAATTACCATTCCGGTGGGTAAAGATTCCATGTCGATGCAAACACGCTGGCAGGATAACGGCGAAGATAAAGCTGTTATCTCGCCACTATCATTGGTAATCACCGCCTTTGGCCGAGTTACCGATGTGCGTAAAACAGTAACCCCTATGTTACGAACAGGACGGGCAGAGCGCGAGGACAGCCGCCTGTTATTACTTGATTTAGGCCGCGGCAAGAATCGTTTAGGCGCTTCTTCATTAGCACAAGTGTATCGTGAACTTGGTGATGTGCCGGCTGATTTAGAGAGCCCAGAAGATCTGCGCTTCTTCTTTACCTTGCTGCAAGAGTTGGTAGCCAACGAAGAGCTTTTAGCCTATCACGATCGTTCCGATGGCGGCTTGCTGGTAACCCTAGCCGAAATGGCGTTCGCTGGTAATTGTGGCGTGGAAATTAGCTTGCCTACCGGAATCGATCCAGTAGCGGCATTATTTAGCGAAGAACTTGGTGGCGTGTTGCAAGTATCTGTGGAAGTTGCTGCACGAATTACCGCAGCTTGTGAAGCTGCTGGTAATGCCGATATGCTGGTTGATTTGGGTACCGTAAGTAGCGATAACCATATTCAGATCAGCCAAGGCGATAGCGTTATCTACACAGCGCCGCGCTCGCGCTTACGAGCAGTGTGGGCAGAAACTACGCATCAAATGCAGCGTTTGCGTGATAACCCAGCATGCGCCGACGAAGAGTTCACCGCGAAACAAGATATTACTAATCCAGGGTTACACGCACAGTTAAGTTATAACCCAGCAAACGATATTGCTGCGCCGTATATCTTAAAAGGCGTAGCACCCAAAATCGCGATTTTGCGCGAGCAGGGCGTAAACTCCCATTACGAGATGGCAGCTGCCTTTGATCGTGCCGGCTTCAGCGCTATCGATGTGCACATGAGTGACGTGCTCAGCGGCCGCGTAAGCTTACAAGATTTCCAAGCGCTTGCCGCTTGTGGTGGCTTCTCATACGGCGATGTGTTGGGCGCGGGTGAAGGCTGGGCGAAATCGGTACTGTTTAATCCAGCAGCTCGGGAAGAGTTTGCCGCGTTCTTCGCGCGCAACGATACCCTCGCGTTGGGTGTGTGTAACGGCTGCCAAATGCTTTCAAACTTGCATGAACTGATTCCGGGCGCGGAACATTGGCCGCATTTTGTTAGCAACCGCTCTGAACGCTTTGAAGCGCGCGTAGCCATGGTTGAAGTACAAGAGAACAATTCACCATGGTTCAGCGGCATGGCGGGCTCACGCATGCCAATCGCAGTTTCTCATGGGGAAGGGCGAGTAGAATTCAGCCGTAACAGCGCCGATGTAGCGTTAGCGGGCTTAACCGCAGGGCAACAGGTGGCATTACGTTACGTTGATAACTTTGGCAAGGTTACCGAAACCTATCCTGCGAACCCGAACGGCTCAGTAGGCGGCATCACCGGTGTTACCAGTGCCGATGGCCGCGTAGCCATTATGATGCCACACCCAGAACGCGTATTCCGCGCCATTAGCAACTCATGGTACCCAGAATCATGGGGCGAAGACGGCGCCTGGCTGCGCCTGTTCCGTAACGCGCGCAAACAGCTCGGCTAGCAAACTCCTGCGGAAACGCTTGTACCACTAAAGCGCTTCCGCGCTCCGCTGTTGCAGGGGATTAGAAAAAGAGGGCGGGGCTGATCTGGAAGCGTTTGGCTAGTTTTGCAATGTGTTCTTTGGTGAGATTGCGTTTACCGTTCAATACTTGGGAAACCATACTTTTTTTGCCAATTTCATGTTCGAAATCAGAAATAGTTAAGCCATGTTGCTGTATTAGTAACGATAAGGTGGCGATCCCACCATCTTTCTGCTCCACAGCGTTGTTAAAATCTGTGAATTCATCTGCACTATTTTCATAACGTTCTATGGAATTGCTTAGCGCGTTTATTAAAACAACGTTAGCATCATAGTGTTCGAGCAAATCTTCCATGATTGCTAAAGCTTGCTCATGGTCTGCCGCAGAGTTGATTTCACTCAGCACGGGATATCGTTCCACTATTTGTGCAGCCATTTCAGTAATATCTGCTTCTAAAATCATAACCAACCTCGTTAATTCCTATACTTTCGGCACAGCTGCTCATACTTGGTATGGGTAACAATGTGTTTTACATAAAGGCGCTGGTGCTTGAATTCTATAAAAGCTAAAAGCCTTAAATTATTACCGCCAATATCAATTACCCACCACTTTTCTTTGTATTTGAAATTATCTAGCGATTTAAAAACTGCCCTTAACTGCTCTGGGGATGTGGAATTTCCTAGTTTCAATATGCGATATGCCGTTGCAATTGCATTAGCATCGTTAGGGTATTTCGTCATTGCATCTGCGAATGGCTTTCTTGATATTACGTGCATAGTCACTCCGTTTACTATCTGTAAACTATAGACCATCCCGCCATAGTTTACAACTAGTAAACGAAGTGGCTATGTCGCATGCAAGGGTTAGGTTAGCTATCGTAGGGTATTCGCCGCATGCAGGGGGTGGGTTAGCTATCGTAGGGTCTTCGCCGCATGCAGAGGGTGGGTTAGCTATCGTAGGGTATTTGCCGCATGCAGGGGGTGGGTTTAGCTATCGTGGGGTGTCTGCCGCATGGATGCGGCAGCCAAGCCCCCATGGATGGGTTCACGGCGTCCCTACGATAGCTAAACCCACCCCCTGCAAAAGCGGCGTCCCTGCGGTAGCTGACCCCACTCCCTGCAAAAGCGGCGCGGAACCAAGGAAGCAGGCTTTAACGCACCCACTCGAAGAGTTGTTTGGCGATATCGGTTTGGTCTTGGAAGCCACGAAAGTGATCAGACCAAGGGCCGATGGCGATTACCGGAACATCTTCGCCCGTATGGCCGCCCGTTGTCCAACCGGCTCCGGTATGAAAACGTACGATATCTACGAGTACTTGTTGAATCTCAGCGCGGCGGCGATCGCTGCTGCTATGGGCTAGTGTTTTCAGCGCTTCCTGATGGTCAACCGTTAGTGGAAAAGGCAGATGCTTATCAATGTAGGCATCCCAATCAATTGCCGGCATTTCATTCATATCAACAGCCATGGTACGTAAACCGCGGCCGATGCGGTGAATATCGCCAGCGCGGAACTTATATTCGCCATCAGCGCCTAGCGTTAAACCACCCGTGCTGTGATCGGCAGTAAGAATAATTTGTGTGTTAGGGTTCTCTGCAGCGTACTCAATAAGGTACTCCATCAGCTCTTCTAGTTCGGCCATTTCATGCATGGCGCAAGCGATGTCATTGGCATGGCCGCACCAATCAACCATGGATGCTTCAATCATTAGCAGGTATGGCTTGTTGGCGTTATCTAGTAAGCGGATGCCTTCGCGGCTCATCATTTCTAAACGCTTTTCGTCATCAATTACGTACGGAAATGAATCTTCATAGAACAATCCAAGTAAAGGTAGGCGCTGCTGGGTTTTTAACTGTTCAAATGAATCAATTACACGAACACCGCGGTTATTTAATGTGCGCAAATGGCTTAAGCGATTACCTTCCTCATCTTCCCGAACGAAGTGGCGCCGCCCAGAGCCAAGTAACAGATCAAAAGGTGGCTTGCCATGTGCGTTGAGCGTAGACATTTGGTCGGCAATTTCATCTTCCATACGCCGCGAGGGAACATGAGCAAAAAATGCTGCTGGTGTTGCATGGGTAATGCGGGTGGTGGCGATTGCGGCTGTTAACCACCCTTGCTTGCGAGCATGCTGCATGATCGTTGGAATGGCATTGCCTTCGGCATCCACACTAATAGCGCCATTGTAGGTTTTTACACCGGTAGCTAATGCAGTGGCTCCTGCCGCCGAATCTGTTATCAAGGTTTCGCCGGCAGGAAAGGTGCTTGCCACACCTACGAGATACGTATCGAAAATCGTAGGCTGAATATCGTTGGCCTTGGTGTAATTGCGGCCGTCTTTAAAGTAGCGGTAGGCAGATAAAAATGGAAAGCCCATGCCATCGGCAATCACCAAAATTACCTTCTCAGGTGGTTCGCTAACTTGGTTCGCAGAGCTGGCATTAGCTAGGGGTGCCATAAATGTACACGCAGTCATGAAGATGATGCTGGTGGTTTTTAATTTTTGCCAAGGCTTATTGAACATAATCATTTCCCTTTTCTTGCAATAGCAAGCTATCGTTTTCTATTTTGTTCTTTGGTGGCGAGTTTTACTGTTGGGTTTTTGCGCAGCATTACATAAGTAGCGCCGCTGCCACCGTGAAATTTCTGTGCCGAATGCATTGCTAATACCGGTTCTAATTCTGGTAGCCACTGATTACATAGCGATTTCAACAATGCAGGCCGTGGTTGGCTGCGCAACCCTTGGCCGTGAATTACCAACGCTGTGCGTACGCCATCGCGATAGCACTCTTGAATAAACCCGGCCACCTCTTTGCGTGCTTCAGTTACCCGCATCTTGTGCAAATTCAAGCTGGCTTGTGGTTCATAGTTGCCACGTTTTAATTGCCGAAACACGCCGTCTTGAATGCCATCTATTCGCCAGCTAATGATATCAGTGGGCTCAAGCCAATCGCGCACTTCTTCACTTAACGCGGCTGCTGCTTCTTCCTCTTCCCGAGCTTCAGCCGCACGGCGGCGCTCGGCAAGCGTTTCTGCAGTGGGTTTGCTGGTTGTGGTGGGCACAACATCAGCGCTTGGTAACGGCTTTACATCCTGCATAAGCTCACGAAATAAATCGCTATCGCTAGGGGAATCATCGTGGGCCATAAAAAACCTCCGCTACTCGAAAAACACCTGAGTAGCGGAGTTTACCAAAAAATTGTGGGGGGTAGCCAAATAAAAGGAGCGTAAGCGACGACTAGTGCATCGCTTACGCTGAATTGATGTGTGTGGACAACTTAAAACGATTCTCTTAAAACGATTCCCCTAGAACGAGTACATCGCACTAAATTGCACGCGATCGAGGTTTCCTTTGCTGCCACTAAGTAATTCGCGGGTAGCGCGGCTTATTTCAGCGCCCACTACAAGCTTTTCATTTACTTGATACATCAGGTTCGCCGCTAGCCGTTGGGTGTAATCATTGGCGTTAATGCCGGTGTATTCGCGTTTATCTTCGAATTTACCTCGCGTAAAAATAACGTTGGTGCGGTATTGATCGCTCCAAACATGCCGGTAGGCGAGGGTGATACCGGTGTACCCTAAGGTATCTAAGTTTAAGGTATCATCCACAACTGCATCGTTGGTAGAGTTCACTCCTACGTAGCGACCAATCCCTTCACCATGCACAAAACCGACGCGAATATCATTGGCGCCCAAATCGATTTTGGTTGAAAGATTAATACCATAGCCATTTACCGTATCGTTTACGCCGTTTTCTCGAAACTCTAAGCGGCGCACTACGGCCGCCACGCTGTAGTGAACGTTATCGATTCTGGTTTGATAACGAGCGGTTAAATCAGGCATAGCAGTATCACCCGTAGTAATGCGAGCAGTACCACCTTGATTAGGCGTTATCGTGGTTTCCGGTGCCTCTACAGCAAAGCTCCAGCCATTACCCATGGTGTAACGTAACTGTGGTTGCCGGTTGAACACAATACCATCGGGAGCGCCAATGAAATCGGGCGATTCAGGAATAATCGTTACATCTTGGAAGTTACTCCAAAATTGCCCCACCAGCCAATTTCGGTATTGAATAAAGGCGTGGCGAACCCGTGGAGAATAAGAGTTGGTTATGCGCTTATCGCCGCCTGGCGTGGCAAGAGAATCAAATTCGAAGTATCCCGATATTTTTTCACCATTTTCCAAGGTTTGCGTAGCGCGGAAAAAGAAACGGCTTTCCCGTGCATGAAAATCGGTGTAAGTATTACTGGCGCCATCGCCTACTGGAGTAAGGCTGGGAATATAGAAATCGCGGCCAATGCTACCGGTAGATATCTTGCCGCTATCAGTGCGGGAGATGAGTGCATCTACTTTAATATAGCCACCAAACTGATATTCTGTTTCGGCGTTGGCGCTCGCCATTGTTGCGAAACCACCAAGAATAAGGCTGGTGGCGAGTGCTACTGAGCTTATTTTTAAGCTCAGGTTTGATTTTTTTCGCGGAGTGCTTAAACGTTGCATTGTTAATTCCTCGTTGTTAGCAATCAACAGATTGCTTCAGCACGAATAATTGCAGTAATGTTACTAATGTGTGCATTCTCTTAGCATTCGGGAATATGCAGTTTTGGTCAATCTAGACTATGGTCTAATAGGTTTCAGGCCGCGAAATCAGTACAAATGAGCACTATAAAAATTCAGGAGGAAAGCCAATGTCAGCACACGTATACCCAATGCCAGAAGCAGTAAAAGCTGCTGCGCGTCTGAATCCAGAAAACTATTTGCACAAATACAACGAATCAATTACCGATCCAGAATCCTTCTGGGGTGAAGAAGGGAAGCGTATTACATGGTTCAGCCCCTATTCTAAAGTGAAGCAAACTAGCTTTGCGCCGGGCAACATTGATATTCAATGGTATGCCGATGGCACATTGAACGCTTGCTACAATTGCGTGGATCGTCATTTAACCAACCGGGCGGATAAAACGGCGATTATTTGGGAAGGCGATGAAGTTGATGTGCAAAAAAACATTACCTTCCGCGAGTTACATGAACATGTGGCGCGTTTTGCGAATGGTTTGAAAAAACTAGGTGTGAAGAAAGGTGACCGTGTGGCGATTTATATGCCCATGGTGCCAGAAGCTGCTTATGCCATGTTAGCGTGCGCACGCTTAGGTGCTGTGCACTCAGTAATTTTTGCTGGTTTTTCGCCGAATGCAATTGCTGATCGCGTGAACGATTGCCAAGCTAAAGTAGTGATTACTTCTAACGAAGGGCGCCGCGGTGGTAAAGGCGTAGCGTTGAAACCAAACGTAGATCAAGCGTTAGCGAAAGATGCCTGCCCAACAGTTGAAAGTGTAGTAGTACTGAAGCACACCGATGTTGCTTACGATATGCATGATGGCCGCGATGTGTGGTGGCATGAGTTGATAGGTGATTGCGATACTGATTGCCCAGCAGAAGTAATGAATGCCGAAGACCCATTATTTATTTTGTACACTTCCGGCTCTACCGGGCAGCCGAAAGGCGTAGTGCATACTACCGGTGGCTACATGGTGTATGCCGCCATAACCCACGAATATGTATTTGATTTAAAAGAAGATGATGTGTACTGGTGCGCCGCTGATGTGGGTTGGGTTACCGGCCATAGTTATATTGTGTATGGCCCACTCGCCAATGGAACTACAACGTTAATGTTTGAAGGTGTACCTACCTATCCGGATGTTTCTCGTATCGGTAAAGTAGTGGATAAGCATAAGGTAAATATTCTCTATACCGCGCCTACAGCGATTCGTGCACTAATGGCGAAAGGCGATGCTGCCGCGAAGGGCAGTAAGCGCGATACATTGCGTATTTTAGGTTCGGTGGGTGAGCCCATTAACCCAGAAGCGTGGGAGTGGTATTACAAAACCATCGGTAACAGCAAATGCCCGATTGTAGATACCTGGTGGCAAACAGAAACGGGCGGTATTTTAATCGCACCATTCCCCGCCGCAACCGATATGAAACCGGGCTCGGCGATGCTGCCATTCTTTGGCGTAAAACCGAAATTAGTAGATAACGAAGGCACGCCGCTTGCAGGCGCTACGGAAGGTAATTTAATTATCGAAGATTCGTGGCCGGGGCAAGCTCGCACCTTATGGGGTGATCATGAGCGCTTCGAGCAAACCTACTTTAGTACGTATAAAAATGTGTATTTCACTGGTGATGGCGCGCGCCGTGATGAAGATGGCGATTTCTGGATTACCGGCCGGGTAGATGATGTATTGAATGTATCTGGCCATCGTTTGGGTACGGCGGAAATCGAGAGCGCGCTGGTTGCTCATGAGGCGGTTGCTGAGGCTGCGGTAGTAGGATATCCGCATGATCTGAAGGGCCAAGGCATTTATGTATACGTTACCGTGGTTGATGGTGTAGATGCGGATGATGAATTGCGCAAAGCATTGGTGCAATGGGTGCGCAAAGAGCTGAGCCCAATCGCTACGCCAGATTTCATTCAATGGGCCCCTGGTTTACCGAAAACGCGTTCGGGTAAAATCATGCGCCGCATTTTGCGCAAGATAGCGGGTAACGATTACAGTAATTTAGGCGATACCTCTACGCTAGCCGATCCTAGTGTGGTAGATTCTCTTATCGAGAACCGATTAAACCGCTAAAGGATAGGAAGCGAAGTGTGTAGCGCTTCCGGATAAAGTGCTATGACCCGATTACTGATCGCCGACGATCACCCCTTATTTCGCGAGGCTCTGCGAGGAGCCCTCGCGAATCATTTTGCCGATCTGAATATTCGTGAAGCCGATACTCTGGATTCTACACTTGAAGCTTTAAGTGTGGATGATGATATCGATCTACTGTTGCTCGATTTGCACATGCCGGGTGCAGGTGATTTGTATGGCCTGATTCGTATTCGCAATGATTATCCTATGCTTCCCGTAGCGGTTATTTCTGGCGCTGAAGATCCGCAAGTGATCGGCCGTTGCATGGGTTTTGGTGCGCTTGGGTTTATTCCAAAATCATTGGCTTCTGCTGAGATTGCCCAAGCTATTGCTAGCATTCTTGATGGTGATGAGTGGCTGCCTGAAGGAATGGCCGAACAAATTGGTGATGTAAGCCAAGAAGATAAAGAATTAGCAGAGAAAATTGCCGATTTAACCCCGCAACAGTACCGCGTGCTGTATTACGTGCACGAGGGCTTGTTAAATAAGCAAATTGCTTATCAACTGGGCATCACCGAAGCTACGGTGAAAGCTCACATGACCGCTATTTTCCGCAAGTTGAACGTATATAGCCGCACGCAAGCGGTGCTATTGGCCGAACGTTTGCAACTCTCGCCACCGGAAAATACGCCCTAATCAGCTGCCTTAGGTGGCAGAACCTTAGGTGCCACAAAAGGTGCGTTGCACTTGTTCATTGGCTGCAGGCGCTTCATATAACTCCAACTCAAGCTCCGTACTGGGCATTTTATAGGGCGTTTGCCAAGCATTCAGCAATTGGTAAAACCGCTCCAGCGAGCCCCGCTCTTCTACTGCAGTTATGGCCTCAATAATACGATGGTTACGTGGAATTAGTGCCGGGTTCACTTCTTGCATACGGGCAATGGTAGCGGCAATAGGGCGGCTGTTTGCTGCTAGGCGCTGAAGATAACGTTGGCGCCATTGCAAATACTCATTCGGCTCGGCAAATAAGGTTGCAGTAGCAGCCTTTGGGCCGCTGCTGGCACTACTGCCATCGAGTTCATTCGCCAGCTGCCAAAATGCGTGGGTGTAATCAATTTCATGTTGTTGCAAAAGCACCAGAAAATCTTGAATTAAATTATCATCTTCCGCCTCTGGCTGTTCAATGCCGAGTTTGGCTGCCATAGTTGCTAGCCATAGCGCTTCACTATGCTGGCTGTAGTTTGCCAGCACTTGCGTAGCAAGCGCTACGGCTTGTTCTTTCGGTTGCAACAGCGGCAAAAAGCACTCCGCTAAACGAGCCAAGTTCCATTGGCCGATTGCGGCTTGCTGGCTAAATGCGTAGCGGCCTTGGCGGTCAATCGCGCTAAATTTCTTGTGTGAGTGGTAGGTATCTAAAAACGCTGCTGGGCCATAATCGATGGTTTCACCGCAAATAGAGGTGTTATCAGTGTTCATTACGCCATGAATAAAGCCAACCCGCAGCCAATGATTAATTAACGCTGCTTGGCGTTCTGCTACCGCGGTTAAAAAAGCGCAATAACGCTGCGAACTTGCTGTTTTATCCGTGCCCTCAGGGGTGGCTGTATTGGGCTCAGGGCTGTTTGTATCGGGCTCAAGGCTGTTTGTATTGAGCTCAGGGCTGTTTGTATCGGGCTCAAGGCTGTTTGTATTGAGCTCAGGGCTGTTAATTCCCGAAAAATGCCGAGCAATAGCGTAATCAGCCAGCTGACGTACCTTTTCGCTACCGCCGTGCAGCGATGCAAATTGAAAACTGCCCACGCGCAAATGGCTGCTAGCCACGCGAGTAAATATGCCACCTGGCACGCCGCCTTGTTCTCGATATACCAATTCACCACTAGCCACAGCGGCCAGGGCTCGGGTAGTGGGAACACCTAGTGCATACATGGCTTCGCTGAGTAAATACTCCCGAATTACTGGGCCAATCGCCGAACGGCCATCACCACCGCGTGAAAATTCGGTTCTGCCGGCCCCTTTTAATTGAATATCCCAGTGTTTTCCGGCGCTATCTACCGCTTCAGCTAACAGCATGGCGCGGCCATCGCCGAGCTGTGGTACTAAGCTGCCAAATTGATGGCCTGCATACGCGTGGGCAATAGGGTGGGCCCATTCGGCTACTGCATTTCCACTCCAAATGGCTAAACCGGCATCATTAGCGAGCACATCACTGGGCAGTTGTAACTGCTCAGCTAATTCACTGTTGAAGGCTAGCCATTGCGGTGCCTTTACCGCGCTTGGGCTGGCTGCACGAGAAAAAAAAGAACCAAGCTCAGCTAAGCTGTGTTGCGCGTTAAATTGGGTCATAACTTCTCCAACTAAAGTATGAATTTTTTCATGCTCTTGGTGAATAGCGGTTGCCCTAACGAAAGGCATAGCATGGCTAAATAGGCTTTATTGTAGCAAACAAACAACAAGGTGAATGATATGATTTACGCACATCCAGGCCATGCAGATTCGCAAGTAACGGTGAAAGATCACTATGATAACTATATTAATGGTGAGTGGGTTGCGCCGGTAAAAGGCCAATATTTTGATAATGTATCGCCGGTAACCGGTGAAGCGTTTTGCAAAATTGCTCGTTCTAGTGCTGAAGATATTGAATTAGCCCTCGATGCGGCGCATGCAGCAAAAGCTAGTTGGGGTAAAGCTTCGGTTACTGAACGCTCTAATTTGTTACTAAAAATTGCCGATCGGTTAGAGCAGAATCTCGAGCAGATTGCTATTGCTGAAACTTGGGATAACGGCAAAGCCATTCGTGAAACCCTAAACGCCGATGTGCCTTTGGCAGTTGATCATTTCCGTTATTTTGCCGGTGTTATTCGTGCACAAGAAGGCTCGATTGGTGAAATTGATGGCAATACCGTAGCCTATCATTATCACGAGCCGCTCGGGGTTGTAGGGCAAATTATTCCCTGGAACTTCCCATTACTCATGGCAGCATGGAAATTAGCCCCAGCATTGGCAACAGGTAATTGCATTGTGTTGAAGCCAGCGGAACAAACGCCCTGGTCGATTTTGAAGTTTATTGAACTAGTGGGTGATATTTTACCTCCTGGCGTATTAAATATTGTGAATGGTTTTGGTAAAGAGGCTGGTGAAGCTTTGGCAACCAGCAAGCGCATCGCCAAAATTGCTTTTACCGGTTCTACGCCAACAGGTTCGCATATTCTGAAGTGTGCGGCGGAAAATATTATTCCTTCAACAGTAGAGCTTGGTGGTAAATCACCGAACATTTATTTTGCTGATGTGTTTAACCATGAAGATAGCTACTTGGAAAAATGTGTGGAAGGCGTTGTGTTAGCGTTTTTCAATCAAGGTGAAGTGTGTACCTGCCCATCACGCCTGCTTATTGAAGAAAGTATTTATGATAAGTTTATTGCACTGGTTATTGAACGCACCAAGAAAATTAAGCGCGGTAATCCACTTGATACCGAAGTAATGGTAGGTGCGCAGGCCTCGCAAGCGCAGTTTGATAAAATTATGAGCTACTTTGATATTGGCCGTAGTGAAGGCGCGGAAATTTTAATGGGCGGCGATAAAGAGCAGCTGCACAACGAGCTCGCCAAAGGTTACTATATTCAGCCAACGCTGATTAAAGGTAATAACAGCATGCGCGTATTCCAAGAAGAAATTTTTGGGCCAGTGGTATCGGTTACCACCTTTAAAGATGAAGCAGAGGCCTTGGCTATTGCTAATGATTCTGAGTTTGGTTTAGGGGCCGGTTTATGGACCCGCGATATGAACCGAGCTTACCGCATGGGCCGTGGCATAGAAGCAGGCCGCGTATGGACCAACTGCTATCACCACTACCCAGCTCACGCAGCCTTTGGTGGTTATAAAAAATCTGGGGTGGGCCGCGAAAACCACAAAATGATGTTAGATCATTACCAGCAAACCAAAAATATGCTGGTAAGTTACGATGTTAACCCAATGGGCTTCTTTTAAGCCCGCAGGGGTTTAATCATAAGGAAGCTTGCTATGGATACACCGATCATTAGTGCAATGTCGGTAGCCAAAAATCCAGCAACCGCAGTAGCGGAACTTGCAGCCCAGTTTGCCTCGGCAAACTTGGGCTTTTTGCTTTTTTTTTGCTCCACCGAATATCCGCTAGAGGAATTGGCAGCGGCGCTAGAGCACGAGTTTCCAGGCTTGCCAAAAAGTGGCTGCACCAGTGCCGGTGAGCTTAACTTACAAGGTTACGCGCAAGGCAGTATTGTGGCTTTAGGTTTTGAAGTTAATGAGTTTAGCGTGGCGATTGGCCCTATTCAGCAACTAGACACATTTGATTTACTGCAAGCGCAAGCCTTAATTGATACTTTGCTGCCATGTGAAGCCGAGTTTGGCCAACCGCAACGGCAAAGCTTTGCCTTAACTTTGTTTGATGGCCTTTCGGCGCAAGAAGAGTTGGCGCTGTTTTCATTGCAAACGGCTTTGGGGCGCATTCCCCATTTTGGTGGCTCGGCAGGAGATGATAATCAGCTTACCGATACCTATGTATACTATGCTGGCACCTTTCATACTAATGCCGCGGTGTTGTTAATGTTTACTACCGCGTTGCCGTTTCGAGTGTTTAGTACTCATCATATGGAACCACGAGCGGAAAAGTTTGTGGTAACGGCCTCCAGTGCCGATACGCGCACAGTATATGAGCTTAACGCCGAGCCGGCGGCAACAGCGTACGCTCAGTTTGTGGGTGTTACCACGGATCAGCTTAATGCTGCGGTATTTGCCATGCAGCCCTTGGCCGTGCGCATGGGCCATGAATATTTCGTGCGCTCAATTCAGCGTGTTAATGCCGATGGCAGCCTAACCTTTTATTGTGCTGTGGGAGAAGGTGCAGTGCTTACCGCCATGGAAACCCAGCCTATTTTGCCTGATTTAGAGCAACGTTTTGCCGCAATAGAAGGAGAAATTGGCATGCCGTTGGTTACTATTGCTTGTGATTGTGTGCTTCGCCGCCTTGAATGTGAACAGCGTAATGAGCAGGCGGCTGCTTCTGCATTTTACCAGCAGCACCACGTGGTGGGCTTTAATACCTATGGTGAGCATTTTAATGGTATTCATATTAACCAAACCTTTTCAGGCGTGGTTATTGGCCGAGGTGGTTATGGCTAGCCGAAGCAACAGTGCGGTTGGAGTAACAAATGGCAAATTATGATACCAGCGCTTTGGCCCAGCAGGTGGCAGATCAACAGGCGCAAATAGAGCGATTGCAACGCATTAATGCGGCGCTTATTCAACGTATTGAGCAGGGCGGATCGCCGCAATTGAATGGAGTGCATTCGCCCTTTGCCGCATTTCAGCATGCGGCGGTGCTCGCCGAACAGGTGCGCGAGCATACTCGTGCACTGAAGCACAGTGCCGATGTAAGCAAGCAAAAAGCACTGGCGGAAAAGATGCTTCTGCTGCAAAGCACGGTAGATAACCTTTCCCAAGGCGTGGCCTTGGTGAATAAAATGGGCCTGCTTGATGTGTGGAACCAAAAACTCCTGCAGCTCAGTGGCATTGTGCCTCGCCAATTACATTACCAACGCGATATTGTTGCCCTGTTTAAGGCAAGCCAATTTCCCCAGCCGGTTTTACTGTTTGCCGAAAATAAAGGTGAGCAAACGTTAGTAGATGGCCGCACCATTGCTTACGAACGTCACCATTTGCCAGATGGTGGTTATTTACTGGCGCTTACTGATATTACCGCCCATGCCTTGTACGCCGAATCATTGGCTGAAAGTGAGCGTTGGATACGCACGATAACCGATAACGTGCCGGCGATGATCGCATACCTATCGGCAGCCGGTATTTATGAGTTTGTGAACCGCGGTTATGCCGATTTTTACGTACCTCGGCAGCATACTATTTTACACCGCCATATTACCGATATTCATGGTGATACAGGTTTTGCGCGTTTGCAGCCTTACATTTATCAGGTACTGCAAGGCGATAACGTGGTGTTTGAGATTACTGAGAAAAATTTGCAAGGCGAACCTCGCCATTTGCTGAAATCTTATGTACCTAACATGGATAGCGAACAGCGCGTGCTGGGGTTTTTCGTGTTAAATCGCGATATTACCGAGCGCAAGCGCACCTCCGAGGCGTTGCGGCAAGCGAATGTGTTATTGGAACGGCGAGTGCAAGAGCGCACGGCGGCACTTAGCCAAGCAAAAAATGAAGCAGAGCAGGCGAATGCCTCTAAATCGCAATTTTTAGCGGCAGTAAGCCATGATGTGTTGCAGCCGTTGAATGCAGCGCGGTTGTTCAATGGTGCGATGCTAGATTTGCCGTTAGCGGAAAATGTTCGGCAATTAGCGAAAAAAGCTGCCCGCTCTCTCGATGATGTGGCGGATTTATTACGCACTTTGGTGGATCTTTCGAAGCTTGATGCGGGGGCTTTAGCGGCGCAAATTGAATCCGTGCCGTTACAGCCTTTATTACAGAGCTTGGCCGATGAAGCTGAAGCTATGTTAGCGCGGAAAAACATCCGCCTCCGTGTGCAGCCTACGCGATTGTGGGTGCGTACCGATAGTGCATTACTGGCGCGCATACTGCGTAATTTTATCAGTAACGCCTATCGTTATACGCCGGTGGGTGGTGAGGTGTTGCTAGGCTGTCGGCGACGGGCCAATGGAGTAGAAGTTCAAGTAATTGATACCGGTGTGGGTATTGCTGCTGAGCAATTACAGCAAATTTTCCAAGAATTTCATCGCTTACCGGAAGCAGAGCAGCACCATTCTGGCGGTTTAGGGCTCGGTTTAGCTATTGTGGAACGCTTAGCGCGCTTGCTGAAACATGATTTGCAGGTAAATTCTCAGTTGCATCGCGGCTCTGTATTTGCAGTTCAGGTGCCACTTACTGAAGTTGTGATGAGAGCGCCGGTGCAAAGTATAGAAAATCAGAGTGCATTAGATGAGGGCGGCGTGGTTGGCATTATCGAGAATGACCCGAATATTTGCCAAGCGCTTGAAAGCTTGCTTGGGGGTTGGGGTTATCGGGTGCATGTTGCGCTGAGCAGGCGGCAATTGCATGAACAGGGTAACTGGCTGCATGTACCATTGGATATGTTGTTAGTGGATTATCACTTGGGTAATGATTTAGGTACTGAGGTGGCGCAACAATTATTGCAAGAGCGAGCGGAGCAAGGTTTACCGTTGCCACAAGTGCTATTGTTAACCGCAAATCACAGTCAAGCGTTGCAAGAGCAAGCGCAGCAGTTGGGCTACAGCATTCTGCACAAACCGGCGCGGCCACTGCAGTTGCGTATGCTGATGCGGTCTTTGCGCCGGTAGCCAACTTGTGAGTGTGAACAGTGGGGATTAATCGGTTAAATAGGCACTAAAGTTGGCGTTTTTGGCGAGCAAGATAGCTTGCACACGATTGTGTACGCGAAGCTTACGCAGTATCGCCGATACATGCGATTTCACCGTTGCTTCGCTAATATGCAGTTCGTAGGCGATTTGTTTGTTTGCGGCACCGTTCACCATCGCACGCAATACGCGGATTTGTTGGCGAGTAAGCTCTGCCAGTGATATTGAAGGATCGCTCTCACTAGCGTTCCCTGCGCTTGCAGCCTCGGCCAACCTAATGGTTGGCTGATCGGAGTGCGAGTGATTAGCTTCACCACTGCGAAAACTTTCGGCTGGCATATACACATCACCCGCAAGAATACGCTCGATGGCACGAGCCAACTCGGCACGCTCGCTAGCTTTGGAAATATAACCAATACAGCCAAGCGACATTGCCTCTAACACCACCTGTTTATGATCTTCAGCAGAGAGCATGGCAATGGCCAAAGTGGGGTAGGCCGCGAGTAATTCCGCTACGCCATTTAAGCCATTCATACCCGGCATATTCAAATCAAGCAGCAGCAAATCAATCGTTTGCTGTTGCGCTAACAAGCTGAATACTTCATTAAGGTTTGCTGCACTGTGTAAGGTGCTGGTAGGAAAATAATGTGCCACCACATGCGCAAGTGCTTCGCGATAAAGTGGATGATCATCCGCAATCACTAATTGATACATTAATGAGTTTCCTTGTGCCGCTGCATATGTTGCATGAGTGCCTTAAGTTGTGCTGGTTTAACCGGCTTGGCCAAATACTGTAAGCCCAACTTGCGCGCCTCGGCTTTTAATTCAGGATCACGCACCGCAGTTACCAATGCTCCTGGAACCTGCTTTTGCCAAATTTTCTGCAGGGCTTGCCACAAACTAATACCATCACCGTGTTCGGCTAGTTGATAATCCAGCAGCGCACCATCCGGTGGAGGGTTTTCCGCAGCCCAAGAGAGTGCATCTTGCGGGGTGCTAAACTGTACTGTTTGGCAATTCCATTTACTGAGCAATGCTTGTAACGCGGCCAAATTTTCTGGGTCATCATCTACGCACAATATCTGCAAACCGCTATAGGCTTGGTTAGAACGTTCAGGCCGCACACGCGGAATAACCAGCGCTGCGGAACCAAGAGGCACTAGTACCGAAAAACGCGAGCCTTTGCCTAACGCTGATTTAATTTGCAATGGACACTCGAGCTGTTCTGCCATGCGTTTAGCCACACTTAAACCCAGCCCAACACCGCTGATAGAGCCTTGGTGTAAACGAATAAAGGCTTCAAATACTTCTTCATGTTTTTGCTCGGGAATCCCCGGGCCAGTATCCCATACCGCAAGTTCAGCATGCTCGCCGCGTTTACGCACCGTAAGCAGTACCTTTCCTGATTGGGTATATTTAATGGCATTAGATAAAAAGTTTTGAATAATGCGCCGCAAATAAGTTGGATCCGTATACACGGTTAAGTTTTTCAAACGAGCGGTAAATTGCAGATCTTGTTGTTCAGCCAGCACCGAATACTCGGGTACTAACGGCCCTAAAATAGTATTTAAATCAATGTGTTTCAGTTGCGGTTGCATGGCACCTTGTTCCATTTTCGCAATCGAAAGCAGGGCCGATAGCAGGTGTTCAGTAGAATCCAGAGCGTTATCTACTTTATGTACCAAGCCTTTAGTTTTCGCGCTTAAGCTTTCCGTATCCACCGCAGAAAGATACAACCGAGCAGCGTTTAATGGCTGCAAGATATCGTGGCTCGCCAGCGCCAAAAAGCGAGTTTTACTGGCATTAGCAAATTCCGCTTCGGCTTTCGCTGCTTGCAGAGCTACTTCAATTTCCCGCCGGCGATCAATTTCTTCGGTAAGCTCGCGGTTAATCTCGCGCACTTCATCGGTGCGGCTGCGAATGCGTGCTTCCAGATCGATATTGGCATCTTCTAGGGCTTGTTGCGTTTCAATGTGCTCGGTTACATCAGTGAAACTGGTAACAAAGCCACCACTGGGTAACGGGTTACCCACCATTTCAATCACCCGGCCATCCGAGCGCCGGCGAATAAAGCGATGAGGTGAACCTTGCTTCATGTAGCGAATACGCTTTTCTACCAGTTCGCCAATTTCGCCTACACCGCATTCACCGCGTTCGGCGTTGTAACGAATTAGATCGGCAACAGGCCTGCCGGGCTGCACCATGCCATCGGGATATTCGAATAGCTCTAGATAGCGCCGATTCCACACTACTAAGCGCAGGTTGCGATCTACCACCGATATGCCTTGCGCCAAATTCTCTAGCGAGCTAAACATAATCGATTGTTGGTCTTGCAGGGCTTGGGTAGTGTCATCAAAAAAATGCACCACTTCTTCCAAATTAAGCTGGCGATTCTCAAGCGCGGCATTCACTAAAGAGCGGGCCGTTGCTGCACCTAACACACCACTAATGGCGCGCTCCGCATAATCGGTGAATAGGGTATCGGCGGCACCGTGGCGGTTTAACGGTTGATGGCGTTCATACGCCCGCAGCAATTCTTCACAGCGCTCTACCCCTAAAAAGGTTTCCATTAGTAGCAGTAAATCAGCCACGCGGGTTTCTTGAATACCTGGGCTAACGCGCACTGGTTCACCGCTTTTGCGTGGGTTCACAAAGGCAGTAGCCTGGATTCTATCCACGAGCGCAGGTACCGCTAGGTAGCTAAATAAAACATATGCAGCGGTGTTCAGCGCTAAACTAATCAAGGTGCCGTGGGTAATAACGCGTTCAGCTTCGCTTGCTGGTAATTGCGTAAGGGGCAGTAATACCGCAAAAAGCCAGCCGAGTAAGCCGGCGATCATGCCCATGTATACGCCTTTCGCGTGGCCTTTGCGCCAAAACAAACCACCTAAAATTGCTGGTAGTAATTGCAGTACTACCGAGAATGCGAGTAAGCCGATGCTTACCAGATTGAGTTGCGCCACCCACAGGTGATAACAAGCCCAGCCGAGCAGCAACACCACCACAATGGCTTGCCGCCGCACCCGAATTAAGCGGCGTGAAAAGCGATGTGGTTGGGGTATCCGGCGGCCTTCGCGGGTAAGCCATATCGGCGTTACCACATCGTTACTAATCATGGTGCTTAGGGTTAAGGTAGCCACAATTACCATGGCGGTGGCGGCAGAAATACCACCGATATATACCAAAATAGCGAGCCACGTTTGCCCATGTAAGAAGGGAATTAACAACGGATACACCGAGCCATCAACTTCACCGCCAACACCGGGAACATTCATATCGTTGGCACCGAATAACGCCATGCCACTAACTGCCAGCGCCGCAATGGCCATAGATGTAAGCACTAAATACAGGGGAAAGAGCCAGCGCGCGGTGCTTAAATGCTCCAGCTTTACGTTGTCTACCACGGTAACGTGAAACTGCCGCGGCAAACATAAAATGGCACCGGCGGCCATAGCCAGTTGAATAAAGAACTCTGGGGTTAGGGCGCCTCGTATTGTCCAACCACTAGCTAAATCTAAGGTGGCCAGTTGCTCGGCAACACTTGCGCTGGAACCGCTGCGAAATAGCATCCACGCAAATACTGCGGCGCCACATAAGGCCACGAGTTTAACCGTTGATTCAAAGGCAATCGCGAGCATCATGCCGCTGCGGTATTCGGTTACTTCCAACCGCCGGGTACCAAATACGATCGCAAAAACGGCCATTAAAATGGCTACGCCTAATTCTTTGAAGGAGTTTTCGCTGGCTTCAGGGCTTAATTCACTGAGCAAATTAAAGCTAATGCCAACGGCTTTTAGTTGCAGAGCGATATAGGGAATTACTGCGGCGGCAGCGAATAGGGTAACTACAAGCGCCATTTTATGGCTTTTACCGTAGCGCGAGGCCACAAAATCGGCAATCGAAGTAATGTTTTGCTGCTTACTTACCGCAACTAGCTTGCGCACTACTGGCATGCCGAATAGGTACAGTAAAATTGGCCCCAACAGAATCGGCAAAAAACTCCAGCCGCCATCAATCGCATTGCCTACCGCACCATAATAGGTCCAGGTGGTGCAATAAATAGCGAGCGAAAGGCCGTAAACCCATGGGTGCAAGCTGATCTTGTAGCCTAGGCTATGTTTCTTCTCCCCCCATAAGGCAATCAGAAACAATAAGGCGATATAGCCAAGCGCAGCGCCAATTAAAATCCAAGTCATAAATTCGGTTCGTTCTTTTTCGAATGCTCAACGGGGCGAAATGCCCACAAGCAAGGCGTTAGCGAATAGCTAACAAGATACACGGTAGGCCGTCGGTTCAGCAAGTTTATACATATTAGACTAACGTCCAATTTCCGAAAGTGTCGGCATGAACGATGCTTGCATGGGTAAAGTGGTAAAAAACCATCCGCACAGATAACAGGGTGGCACTGATAACAACAACTGGAGGACACACGCATGGCATTTGAATCGCAAGATCATGCCAAGGCCTATTGGAAAGAGAACCTTTCGTTAATGCTCAAGCTATTATCGGTTTGGTTCATCGTTTCTTTTGGGTTCGGTATCATACTGGTAGATGTTTTAAACAACATCACCTTCTTCGGCTTTAAGTTGGGCTTTTGGTTTGCACAACAAGGCGCAATTTACACCTTTATCGTGTTGATATTCATTTATATCAAGCAAATGAATACGCTCGATAAAAAATATAAAGTTGAGGAGGAGTAAACCCGATGGATATTAAAACACTCACATTTATCGTGGTTGGCGCTACCTTCGCTTTATATATTGGTATTGCGATTTGGGCTAGAGCAGGTTCAACCAACGATTTCTATGTAGCGGGCGGTGGCGTGCCACCAGTAGCCAATGGTATGGCAACCGCAGCTGATTGGATGTCGGCAGCATCGTTTATCTCCATGGCAGGCTTAATTTCAGTACTCGGTTACGATGGTAGCGTGTACTTAATGGGTTGGACGGGTGGTTATGTATTATTAGCCCTCTGTTTAGCACCCTATTTGCGTAAGTTTGGTAAGTTTACCGTTCCCGATTTCATTGGTGATCGCTATTACTCGCAAACTGCGCGAACAGTAGCTGTTATCTGTGCGATTCTCGTATCCTTCACTTACATTGCTGGGCAAATGCGTGGCGTAGGTGTGGTATTCAGCCGATTCTTAGAGGTTGATATTACTACGGGCGTATTGATTGGTATGGCAATGGTATATTTCTATACGCTATTAGGCGGTATGAAAGGCATTACCTATACGCAAGTAGCGCAATACTGCATTCTCGCCTTTGCCTATACAGTGCCAGCAGTATTTATCACCATGCAAATGACCGGCCACTTCCTGCCTCAAACAGGGTTTGGTGCCACATTAGCTGATGGTTCTGGGCAATACTTACTTGAGCGCCTCGATGGTCTTTCTACGCAACTTGGTTTTGCGGAATACACCGAAGGCACGAAATCGGGTATTGATGTGTTTGCCATCACCATGGCCTTAATGGTGGGTACCGCCGGTTTACCACACGTAATTATTCGTTTCTTTACCGTACCAAAAGTGAGTGATGCGCGTCGTTCAGGTGGTTGGGCGTTGGTATTCATCGCTGTGGTATACACTACTGCACCAGCAATTGCTTCGATTACCAAGGTGAATATCTTAAACACCTTGAATGGTCCAGATCAGCAGGGGGTTCTCTATGAGAATGCGCCAAGCTGGGTGAATACTTGGGAAAGAACAGGGCTGATCACGTGGGAAGATCACAACGAAGATGGCCGCATGTTCTTCTCTAACGATGAACGCAATGAAATGCGTGTGGATGCGGATATCATTGTATTGGCAAGCCCGGAAATTGCGAATCTACCGAATTGGGTTGTAGCTTTAGTGGCTGCCGGTGGTGTTGCCGCTGCACTTTCTACTTCGGCAGGCTTACTACTGGTAATTTCTAGCTCGGTTTCCCACGATCTATTGAAACGAACCTTAATGCCCAGTATTACCGATAGGCAAGAGCTGCTTTACGCTCGTATTGCCGCTGGTGTTGCGGTGCTCATTGGTGCTTATTTTGGTATTAATCCACCCGGCTTCGTGGCGCAGGTGGTCGCCTTTGCGTTCGGTTTGGCTGCGGCCTCGTTCTTCCCGGCGATAATCATGGGTATCTTCCATAAGCGCATGAACAGTGCAGGTGCAATTGCCGGTATGGTAGTAGGTATTGTGTTCACCTTGAGCTACATTATTTACTTCCGCTTCGTGAATCCGGCTGCGGATCTGCCAGAAAACTGGTTATTCGGCATCTCTCCAGAAGGGATAGGTACTGTAGGCATGTTGCTAAACTTCATTGTTGCGCTTACCGTGCTGAAGTTTACTAAAGATGCACCAGCAGAAATTCAGGAAATGGTTGAATCTATTCGTTATCCGAAAGGGGCTGGTGCAGCAACCTCGCACTAAGCATGAATAATGAATGAGTGTAAAATCACTTGTTGAAAATCATTTGTTGTAAATAAATAAAGCCTCGGTGCACATGCTGTTCCGGGGCTTTTTTATGCTAGATTGAGAGTGTTCAACAACTGCAGCAGAACGGAGCCAAGATGGCCAACATACCCTCAGATATTCAAGAATTCCTTCAGCAAACACCGCCGTTTGATAGTTTGCCTAGCGAACTATTGCGATTTGCCGCAGAAAAAATGCAGGCAATGTATGTTTGCCAAGAAAATCGCCACGAAATCATGCAGCCCGATCAGCATCGTTTGTATTTAGTGCGTTCAGGGGCGTACGATTTGGTGGATAAAGATGAGCAGCATATTGATCGGCTCGAGCCGGGCGATTTGTTTGGTTTTCCATCGCTGCTTACCGGCCGTAAAATCACCAACAAGCTGCAAGTAATAGCCGATGGTATTATTTGGCTCTGGCACGAAGATACCTTTAACGAATTGCGCCGCAAAAGCCAAGCCTTCGAACGCTATTTTGTGAATGCCCATGGCCAACGTTTGTTAGCCGAGCAGGGCAAGCAACAGGGCGCTGATTGGAGCGAGAAAACCATTGCGAGTGTTATTCAGCGCACGCCCATTCAGATTGCCAGTACCGCTTCTATTCAAGAGGCGGCACAGCTGATGTCGGCCGAGCGCGTTTCCTGTTTATTAGTGGTAGATGAGCGCCAGTTGCGCGGCATTCTTACCGATCGCGACCTCCGTAATCGGGTGGTAGCGCCAGGCCTAAGCTTCAATGTGGCGGTGGCCGCGGTAATGACCCCAATGCCAGCGGTGGTGTATGCCCATGAAAGCTTATTTGATGCCCTTACCATGATGGGGCAGGAGAATATTCACCATTTACCCGTACTCGATGAGCATGGCGAACCGGTGGGCGTGCTTACTAATACTGATTTAATGCAACAGCAGCGTAGTGAACCTGTGCTGCTGATTAACGCCTTGTTCAAAGCCAGTGATCGGCCAACTTTGGTGGCAGAAGCGGCGAAAATCCCCGATTACTTACGCAGTTTTTCCAGCCGCGTGAAGGATATTAGTATCGTGGGTAGGCTATTAACCTCGCTTACCGATGGCATTACCCGCAAATTAATTCGCTTGTATGAACAGGAGCATGGCAGCGCGCCCTGCACCTATGTGTGGTTAGCTTTTGGTTCGCAAGCGCGGGGCGATCAAACGCTGGGTTCAGATCAAGATAATGCCTTGCTACTTGGTGATGATGTTAGCGATAGCCAGCAGCAATGGTTTGCCGATATGGCTACTTATGTTTGTGAAGGCCTAGCCGATTGCGGCATACGCCTCTGCCCGGGTGATATTATGGCAATGAACCCGCAGTGGCGCATGAACCGCTTACAATGGCGCGAGCAATTTTTAAAATGGATTCGCTCGCCTACACCGAAAGCCATTATGCACAGCATGATTTTCTTTGATAGCCGTGCAGTAGCAGGTAACCATCAACTGTACCGGCAACATCGGGAAGAAATTGCACGGTTAGCGAAACAAGACATGTTCCTTGCCAATATTGCGCGGCATATTGGCGAATTAAACGTGCCGCTCGGTTTGTTTAATCGTTTTCGCACCAAAAGTGAGGGAGATTTCGAGTATATCGATATTAAAAAACACGCCATCATGATTTTGAATGATATTGTGCGCCTTTACAGCTTAGCCGCAGGCCTTACGGCGCCCTCTACACCGGCGCGGCTAGAGCAACTGAAAGGTGCGAGCCCGTTAAGTGATAGGGATAATCAAAACCTACTCGAGGCTTGGCTATTCTTAACCGCTATGCGTTTAAGTGCACAAATGTATCGTGGTAGCGATTCAAAAATTCCAGCAAACTCAGTAGATCCGGAAGCCTTAAGCACCATGCAGCGGCGCCAATTAAAAGCGGCATTTAAAGTGATTAAAGAAGCGCAACAGGGCGTTTCGTTTAAATTTGGGCGGAATATGTGATGTGGCTTCGTTTAGCCACACGGCAAGAAAACCTGCGCCGAAATTGCGGCAGGCAGGAATTGAATAGGTATGTGAATTAAATGCTGCAGAAATTACAACAGTGGCGTACTCAACGGGAACCTTGGGTTGAGGGTAAGTGGTTGGCGCTAGATATTGAAACCAACGGGCTCGATAGCCGCAACGATGCCATGTTAGCCATTGCTTGGGTGCCTATTCAACCACCGCGTATTTTATTAGATCAAGCAGGGTATCGGGTGGTGAAAAGTGCCGTTAATTTGAATCAAAGTGCGGTAATTCATCAGCTTTCTGCCGCAGATATTGCTGCAGGTTTACCGTTGTACGATGTGCTCCGTGAATTTTGCGCAGTGGCTAAGGGGGCTAATATTGTGGCGCATAATGCTCAATTCGATTTAGCCGTATTAGTGAGTGCCTTGAAGCAGCATAATGCTGCCGATTCGCCCAATTCGTTGCAGTGGCAACCGCAAGGCGTTTACTGCACGTTAGCCGCAGAGCGAAGGCGGATGCAGCGCCGCGCGCTATCGGTTCAGCAGGGCGATCTTACCCTTGCGGGATGCCGAGCTCGCTATGGTTTTGAGAGCTTTGCTGGGCATCAAGCCTTAAATGATGCCGTGGCATGCGCGGAGCTATTCTTGGCGCAGGCATATCGATTTGGGGCAGGCCATCAGTTAAGCGTGAAAGGATTGCTTAGTGAAGGTTAAGCGAAGGGCTTAGTTAAAGATTTATTAGCGCTGATAGTAAGTTACCGACTATGAGTGTAGTTTTTACTATTTGTTGCTGCAAAATCGTACAAAATAGGTATACTTCGCAACATATAATTAACAATAACGATGATACTTTTGTTGCTATGCGAGCCGAAAGAGGGCGTTGTGACCATTCGTGACTACCAACTAGAGCAGCTAATTCGTGATGTAATGGATGAAGTTGCAGCTGAAACCGGTAAAGAAGATCTTGGTGCTATAGAGAGCCATACGGTGCTTACCGAAAGTGGCCTCGATTCATTGGGCTTTGCAGTGGTTGTAGCCCGCCTCGAAGAACGTTTGGGTTATGACCCATTTTCACGCCTACCTGAAGATCAATTCCCGCATACCTTTTCTGAATTAGTAGCGGTGTATCGGCGCGCGCTTTAGGCTTCAGCTGAAAAACACGCACAAAAAAACCGCCAATGGCGGTTTTTTTGAAGATGCTTAAGTACGCAGAGCGTAGCTTATGCAGCTAAAGCCTTGATTTGTGCAGTTAAGCGGCTCTTATGGCGAGCAGCTTTATTCTTGTGAATCAAACCTTTTGCCGCGTAGCGGTCTAGTACAGGAACAAGACCAGCAAACAACTGCTGTGCCTGAGCCTGATCACCAGCAGCGATAGCTGCTTGTACTTTTTTGTAATGAGTGCGCATCATTGAGCGACGGCTGGCATTGTGGCGGCGATTGTTTTCTGCTGTAACCGCACGCTTCTTTGCAGACTTGATGTTAGCCAAGGTGAAACTCCTGATAATTCGTAAACTTGTACCGGACTTTTTAAGGCCGAGAATTTTCTCTCTTTTGCAGTTAAAAGTCAACGGATTCGATGAAAGATTGTGCGCGCATACTACGGATCTACGGGCTATTTGGCAACCGTTTTTGCAATATTTTCGCTAATTTACTGAGTTTACAGTTTCTTTGTATTTTTTACGTGCCAGAAATGCGTTCTGCGCGGCTTGAATGCTTCAAGTGCTATAGCGCTCGTGCTAATCTTTGCTTTCTCGCCAATTATGGCAATAACAAGGATTTTCCGCCACCGTGGATACGCGTAAAAAGCCGCTAGAGCCCTCAGCTGAGGATAAAGAGCCCTCAGCTGAGGATAAACAGCCCTCAGCTCAGAGCGAACAGCCTTCAGCTGCGAAGCAATTGCCGCCAGCGCCGCGTTTGCTGCGCTCTGGCTTGATCGTTAGCGTAATGACATTCCTTTCGCGAATACTCGGCTTGGTGCGTGACGTGGTGATCGCTGCCTTAATGGGCGCGGGTGCCGCGGCCGACGTATTCTTATTTGCTAATAAAATCCCTAATTTCTTACGCCGCCTATTTGCTGAAGGGGCGTTTGCGCAAGCATTTGTGCCAGTACTTACTGAGTATCACCGTGGTAAAGATCTAGATGCCACGCGCTTATTAATGGCGCGGGTGTCTGGTACGCTCGGCACCCTAGTGGGGATTGTTACCTTGCTGGCGATGATTTTTTCGCCAGTAGTGGCGGCAATTTTTGGTATGGGCTGGTTTATGGATTGGCTACAAGGCGGGGAGCAGGCTCATAAGTTTGAGATGGCCAGCTTATTGCTGAAAATCACTTTCCCCTACTTGTTCTTTATTACCCTCACCGCGCTTTCTGGAGCTGCACTGAATGTAATGGGCCGCTTCGGTGTTGCTGCTTTTACACCTGTACTGTTGAATGCGTCTATTATTGCGGCTGCATTATGGTTGGCACCAACACTCGAGAGCCCAGAAATTGGTTTAGCAGTTGGCGTATTCGTAGGTGGTATCGTGCAGTTCTTGTTTCAACTGCCGTTTCTTCGCCAAGCCGGATTACTAGTGCTGCCGAAATGGGGTTGGCGCGATCCGGGCGTAGAACGTATTCGCACACTGATGATCCCAGCGATGTTCGGAGTATCGGTAAGCCAAATTAATTTATTGCTCGATACCGTAATCGCCAGTTTCCTTGTTACCGGCTCGATTAGTTGGCTGTATTACGCCGATCGGTTGCTAGAATTCCCGCTCGGTTTATTTGGTATTGCCATTGCTACGGTAATCTTGCCGGCGCTTTCAGCGCGGCATGTAGATAAATCGTTAGAGAAATTCCAAACCACCCTAGATTGGGGAGTGCGTATGGTGGTGATGCTCGGTTTACCGGCTATGGCAGGTTTATTTGTATTAGCTGAACCCATGCTGTTGGTGCTATTCGAGCGCGGTTCATTTTCTCCAGAAGATGCCTTGCTTTCGTCTTATGCACTCATGGCGTATGCCACAGGCTTGTTGAGTTTTATGTTAGTAAAAGTACTCGCAACCGGATTCTTCTCCCGCCAAGACACCAAGCGCCCAGTGAAATATGGCATTATCGCTATGGCGGCGAATATGATTCTGAATATAATTCTTGCTATCCCCTTTGGCTATTGGGGGCTGGCGCTTGCTACTGCCCTTTCGGGTACGCTAAATGCCGTGCTACTTGGCACCGTATTGTATCGCGAAGGCGTATTGGTATTGGCCCGCACCACGCGGATTTTCTTAGCGCAAGTGGCGCTTGCCACGCTAGTAATGATTGCCTTGTTGCTGTGGTTGCAACCGAGCCAAAGTGCGTGGGTAGGCGCCGATCTTGGTGAACGCAGCAAATGGCTAGCTGGGTTGATTGCTGCAGGTGGCGCGGTGTTCATTGCTAGTTGGTTCATATTCGGTGGTCGCCCACGGCATTTGCGGGCGCACAACTGATGCAGCCTGCCTTGCTTTAGCGTATAATCGCGCGCCTATGGAATTAATTCGTGGTTTACATAATATAGCGGCACGGCACCGTGGGTGTGTGCTAACAATTGGCAACTTCGATGGTGTGCATTTAGGCCACCAAGCGGTGTTGGCGAACGTGCGTGCGCAAGCGCAAGCCTTGCAGGTACCAGCAGCGGTAATGATTTTCGAGCCGCAACCACTGGAATTGTTTGCGCCTCATAAAGCGCCGGCGCGGCTTACCCGTTGGCAAGATAAATACCGCATGTTAGCCGCTTGTGGTATCGATCGGTTGTTGCTTACGCAGTTTAATCAACGGTTTGCCAACCTTACTGCCGAGCAGTTTATTGAAGAAGTATTGGTGAAGCAGTTGGGGGTAAAACTGTTAGTTGTGGGCGATGATTTTCGCTTTGGTAAGGGCCGCTCCGGCGATTTTGCCTTGTTGCAAGAAGCGGGTAAGCGCTTTAATTTTACTGTGGTAGATACTACTAGCTACCGAACCGAGGATATTCGCGTATCTAGCACGGCTATTCGTAGTGCGCTAGTTACCGCCGATTTCGCAGCTGCCGAGCATATGTTAGGGCGGCCTTTCGAATTTACTGGCCGAGTGCGCCACGGTGCAAAACGTGGCCGCACCATTGGTTTTCCAACGGCGAATATTGCGCTGCAACGGCAACGATCCCCATTAACGGGTGTTTTTGCGGTAAATGTGAAAATAGCAGGGGATCCTGCTAGCCAATCTTATGGTGGCGTTGCTAACATAGGCCGCAAACCAACCGTAAACGGTGAGCGCGAATTACTGGAAGTACATTTATTTGCTTATCCAGCGAGTGCAGGGCCCGATGATCTGTATGGCAAGCAGCTCACCGTAACCCCACTATTATGGCTGCGCGATGAACATAAATTTGCCTCTTTCGAAGCGTTACAGCAACAAATAATAGAAGATGCGGAAGCGGCACGGGCGTTTTTAGCCCATGAACGTGAAGAACTTAAACAAAACCGAGAAGTGGACCGAACGGCATGAGTGATTACAAGCACACCTTAAATCTCCCCGATACGGCCTTTCCAATGCGGGGCAACTTAGCCCAGCGCGAGCCGGAAATGCTAAAACGTTGGTACCAAGATGATCTTTACGGACAAATTCGTAAAGCACGTGCTGGCCGCGAGAAGTTCATTTTGCACGATGGCCCTCCCTATGCGAACGGTTCTATTCACATTGGCCATGCGGTAAATAAAGTAATTAAAGATATGGTGGTGAAATCGAAAACCTTAAGTGGCTTCGATTCTCCTTACGTACCGGGCTGGGATTGCCATGGTTTACCAATTGAGCTGGTGGTAGAAAAAAAATATGGCAAGCCGGGCAAGAAGCTTTCTGATGCGGAATTCCGGGCGAAGTGCCGTGAGTATGCACTTACTCAGGTAGATGCTCAGCGAGAAGATTTCAAACGCCTAGGTGTGCTTGGCGATTGGGATAACCCTTACCTCACCATGAACTTTCAGCAAGAAGCGAACATTATTCGGGCAATGGGTGCCATTATTGATCGTGGCCACTTGCAGCAAGGCTTTAAGCCGGTGCATTGGTGCACTGATTGTGGTTCCGCACTAGCGGAAGCGGAAGTTGAATATAAAGACAAAGCCTCACCTGCAATTGATGTGCGCTTCCCGGTAGTAGATATCGCCACGGTTGCTGATTTGTTTGTGCATCCAGAAGGGCACTCAGGTGAAGGCCCAATGAGTATGTTGATCTGGACCACCACGCCGTGGACTATTCCAGCTAACCAAGCGGTAACCCTAGAACCTACCATTGAGTATGCATTAGTGCAGGTGGAAGGTGAGAACCCTGAGCGCCTTATCCTGGCCAGTGATTTGGTTACCGAGGCTATGCAACGCTATGGCATCAATAAATACCACAAGCTTGGCTTTTGTACCGGTAAGGTACTCGAGTTGGTGGCGTTACAGCACCCACTTTACGATCGCCAAGTGCCTGTAATTCTCGGCGAGCATGTTACTACTGAATCAGGTACTGGTTGTGTACATACGGCGCCAGGCCATGGTGTAGACGATTTTAATGTAGGCCTAGAATACAACCTTGAGGTGTACAACCCAGTAAACGATAACGGTGTATATAAAGATGATACGCCACTGTTTGCGGGCCAACACGTATTTAAAGCGAATCCAAACATTGTGGATGCGTTGCGCGATGCTGGCAATTTAATGCATCACGAAAGCTACGAGCATAGCTATCCGCATTGCTGGCGCCACAAAACGCCAATTATTTTCCGTGCTACACCGCAATGGTTTATCAGCATGGACAAGCAAGGTTTGCGCGCGCAAGCCTTGCATGAGATTAAGCAAGTGCGCTGGGTACCAGAGTGGGGCGAAAACCGCATTGCTGGCATGATCGATGGCCGCCCAGATTGGTGTATTTCGCGCCAACGCACTTGGGGTGTGCCACTGCCGTTGTTTGTGCACATTGATACTGCAGAGCCACATCCGCAATCGCTTGAGTTACTTGAACAAGTAGCGCAGAAAGTAGAGCAAGAGGGTATTCAGGCGTGGTTTGATTTAGATGCTAAAGCATTGCTTGGTGAAGAAGCGAAGCACTATCGCAAGCTTACCGATACCCTTGATGTATGGTTTGATTCTGGGGTTACCCATTACTGCGTGTTAGCGCAAGATGATAACTTGCAGTGGCCTGCCGATTTGTACTTAGAAGGTTCGGATCAGCATCGTGGTTGGTTCCAATCATCATTACTTACCGGTGTAGCTACCCATGGCAAAGCCCCCTATAAGCAAGTGCTTACCCATGGTTTCACCGTAGATCAGCATGGCCGCAAGATGTCGAAATCATTGGGTAATGTGGTGTCACCGCAAGATGTAATGAACAAGCTCGGTGGCGATATTCTGCGGTTGTGGGTTGCCAGTAACGATTACACCGCGGAAATGACCGTTTCCGATGAAATCTTAAAGCGCTCCGCCGATGCCTATCGCCGTATTCGCAATACTGCGCGCTTCTTATTGGCCAATATTAATGGCTTTAATCCGGCAGAGCATCAAGTGCCGGCAGCTGAAATGGTAGAGTTGGATTGTTGGATTGTAGCGCGCGCAGAAGCACTGCAGGCGGAACTTCGCGATGCCTACGATAACTATCAGTTCTTAACCGTAGTGCAAAAATTAATGCACTTCTGTTCGATTGAACTGGGTAGTTTCTACCTGGATATTATTAAAGATCGTCAATACACAGCGAAAGCCGATAGTGTGGCGCAGCGCTCTTGCCAAACTGCGTTGTGGCACATTAATGAAGCATTAGTGCGTTGGATTGCGCCGATTTGCAGCTTCACCGCACAAGAGCTGTGGGAGCTATTGCCAGCACCAGTAAATGGTGAGCGCGAGAAGTATGTATTCACTGCCCAGTGGTATGCAGGCTGGCCAGAGCGTGTTGCAGGCAAAGTAAATGATAGCCAGTGGCAGCAATTACTACAGGTGCGTGATGAAGTAAACGGTGCGCTTGAGCAAGCTCGCCGAGACGAAATCATTGGTGGTGCGTTGCAGGCCGAGGTTACCTTGTTTGCTGATACGGAACTTGCCAACACCCTGCAATTATTAGGTAATGAGTTGCGTTTTGTGCTGCTTACTTCAGCTGCGCGCGTAGCGCCATTAGCGGAAGCAGACCATGCTGAAACAACCGATGTAGCTGGTTTGAAAGTTGCTGTAGCGCGCACTGCGCACGCCAAATGTGGGCGCTGTTGGCACCACAGTGAAGATGTGGGCAGCCATGCTGAACACACTGATTTATGTGGCCGTTGCGTAACCAATGTAGAAGGCGCGGGCGAAACACGGGAATTTGCCTAATGGGTACGAATACAGCGCAAAAACCAACACATTGGCGCCAAAGCGGTTTGCATTGGTGGTGGCTAATTGTGTTGTTGTTCGTTGCTGATCAATTTACCAAGTGGTTGGTAGTGCAAAATATGGATCTGTTCAGCCGGATTAATATTCTGCCATTTTTTGATTTAGTGCACGTACGCAATTATGGTGCTGCGTTCAGCTTCTTGAGTGATCAAGGAGGATGGCAGCGCTGGTTCTTTACTGTGATAGCGTTAGTGATTAGTGTAGTTCTGGTGGTATTTTTACGCCGCCAAGCCCGCCAGTTAACTTGGTTAAATCTAGGCTTCGCTTTAATCCTAGCGGGTGCTTTAGGTAACGTGATAGACCGTATTGTGTTCGGTTATGTGGTAGATTTCCTAGATTTTTACGTAGGTGGTTATCACTGGCCTGCGTTTAATTTGGCCGATAGTTGTATCGTAATTGGTGCAGGGTTGGTTATTTTTGATGGTTTTAAATCGAACCGAACGGCAACAGAGTAGCCTAAGGTTCTAAATGTGGTGAATATGAGCGAAGTAGCGGTAATCGGTCCGGGTAGCCGGGTAGTAATGCATTTTTCCATAAAGCTGGCAGATGGTTCCGCCGCTGATAGCACCAAGGTACACGGTAAACCAGCGCGGCTAACTATTGGCGATGGCAATCTTACCAAGAACTTTGAAGATTGCTTATTGGGTTTAAAAGCGGGTGATAACGAAGAGTTTACCCTGCAGCCAGAAGATGCGTTTGGTAAGCCGTTGCCAGAGAATATTTATCATATTGAACGCGCCCGCTTTTCTAGCGATACGCCAGCAGAAGTAGGTGCAATTATTGCATTTAGCCAACCTGATGGCCGAGAAGTTCCGGGCATTGTGCGCGAGATTACGGGCGATGTAGTTACCATTGATTTTAATCATCCGCTTGCAGGCCAACAGGTAACCTTTGCGGTAGAGATTTTAAGTGTGGAGGCATCATGAAAATAGTATTAGCGAATCCGCGTGGCTTCTGTGCCGGTGTTGATCGTGCCATTACTATTGTTGAACAAGCCCTAGCGATGTTTTCGCCGCCTATTTATGTGCGCCACGAAGTAGTGCACAACAAACATGTAGTAGATGGCTTGCGGGCACGTGGCGCGGTGTTTGTAGAAGAATTAGATCAAGTGCCAGATGATAGCATCGTGATTTTTAGCGCACATGGGGTTTCCCGTGCGGTGCGTGATACAGCTACAGAACGCGGCTTAAAAGTATTTGATGCTACTTGTCCATTAGTAACCAAAGTGCATATGGAAGTAACCCGTGCCAGCCGCCGCCATCATGAGTGTGTGCTCATTGGCCATGCCGGGCATCCGGAAGTTGAAGGCACCATGGGGCAATACAGCAGTACAGAAGGCGGTATTTATCTAGTGGAATCGGTAGAAGATGTAGCTACGTTGGAAGTAAACAACCCTAACGAGCTGCATTATATGAGCCAAACCACCTTATCGGTAGATGACACCGCCGATATTATTGATGCATTGCGTGCTCGCTTTCCGAACATCAATGGCCCACGCAAAGATGATATTTGCTATGCCACGCAAAATCGCCAAGATGCGGTGCGCGAGCTAGCGGGTGAAGTAGATGTGTTGCTAGTAGTAGGTGCGCGCAACAGCTCGAATTCCAATCGGCTCCGTGAACTAGCGGAAAAAATGGGTACTCGCGCTCATCTGATTGACGACGAAAGCTGTATTGATCCAGATTGGCTAAATGGTGCCGCTACTGTTGGCGTAACGGCAGGCGCATCGGCGCCAGAAGTGTTGGTGCAAAATGTAGTGCAATGGCTACGTGAGCATGGCGGTGAAGCGGAAGTGGAAGAGCGCTCTGGCCGCGAAGAAAATGTTACCTTCTCAATTCCACCAGAATTGCGCATTATGCAAGTGTAGCGGTTAACCACAACTTAATTTATGTAAGCCGAAGGCGATAACATTCGCCTTCGGCTTTTTTGTGCGCAAAATAAAGAGATGTTTTGTAGCCGGTTAATATGCATGGGTAACACCGCAAAAAACGGATTTAGTTTACTCGAAGTTATGTTGGTAACTCTGATGATCGCTATTCTTGCTAGCGCAGGTTGGCCAACATTGCAGCGCACTATGCAGCAACAACAGCTAATGAGTGCTGCAGAGCTTGTGTACTTGGCCGTTCGTGATGCGCGCCTAGCGGCAATTGGTAATGGTGCAGATTGGTGGTTTGGCAAAACCGCAAGCGCGGAGCTTTGTTTTAGTGATCACGCGGTAATACCAGCGCAATGTTCGCCGCCGCATGCTGCTGAAAGTAGTGTGATTGCCCTGCAGAAGTTGCCCGAGCAGATACACGTGGATGTGCATTTTCACGCTAATCAAGCAGTAAGGTTTTCAGCACATACCGGTATGGCAGGGTTTAGCGCCGGACACTTTGCAGTGCGCCATCAAGAACTTGCAGATACCACGGTGAAAATCATTGTGTCGTCTATTGGCCGTATTCGTATGTGCATTGAAGGCGCGCGCAACAGCAGGGTGCCACCATGCTGAACTGCCATGGTAAAACAAGAGCGCAAAACTGCGGATTTAGCTTAGTTGAGCTAAGTGTAGCATTGGCATTAAGTAGCGCGATTTTACTGGCAGCCATTACCGCGCACAGCCAACTTTGGGCAACCGCTTGGCAAGGCCAACAGCAGATGCGCGCAGAGCAAAGCTTCTATGCGCTGGCCCACTGGGTGATGCGCGATGTGCGGCGCGTTCTTGGCGAAGCTGAATACGCGAGTGCATCAGCACAGCAATGTTTGTTGTACGGTGAGCACGGCGTGCGTGTGCGCAATGGCGTGTTGCAATGGCGGCCCTACCAAGCGGATTGCGAAAGCTTAGGTTGGCTAGCTCTGCATGATCCGCATGATTTTAAAGTTACCCACCTGAATTTTGCCAAGGTAAGCGCGCATGATTATCAGATCTGTGTAAGTGGCGCAGTGCAACAAAAAGCGCAAAAGGAGCAATCAGAGGTGCATTGGTGTTACCTCTTTCGGATAGGTAGCTTGTGAATGTAGCAAGGATCATAACCCAGGCAAGGAGGCCCAATGATTGTTGTGCTGTTGGTATTGGTGAATTTAACCACGCTGGTGTTGCTGAATGCCTTAAGCGATAGTGCGCACAGTTGGCGCCTTGGCCAGCATGATATTCAGCTTGCACGAGCTGAACGCGTTGCCACAAGCGCGGCTACGCTTGCCCAGCATAGATATATGAATTATCAACCAACGCTTACTAACGTAAGTTTTAGCTCTGGTTTCGATGCACTGTTTAGTTACCTTGAGCAGCCCTGTCCGGAAGAAAAAACAGAAGAAGAAATAGCAGAATCCGATACCGATCCCACGCAAGAATGCACTGCAGTAACTATTGCGGTAGCGCGGCAACACAGCCAGAATTCGCCCAATACACTGCAGGCCATTCGGGTGCAGCGTAGTTTTCTGTTGCAACGGCACGGCGGCTTTACTTTACCCGAGGTTATGCTGGCGCTGTTACTGCTTACCATAACGTTGCCAGCGCTTAGCCAACTGTTAGGCCAAGTGGGTAGTTATTGGCCACGAATAAACGCTGCTTATCAAGAAGAGCAACGCACCCAGAATTGGCTAGCCGAATGGCAACAAACGCCTACCGCAACAAAGCAGAGCGGTTACTTTGTAGATGGCCGAGAATGGCAGATAATTCCGCAGAATGGCCTATACTTTTGGCAGGTGAGCGCATCGGCGGTAAGTGCAGCAGAGCAAGGGTGGTATTTGCTGTAGCGCACTGCTGCCAGAGTTCGTGCGAGAATTGCATTTTTCGCTGCCGAAAATTTAGCGTGTGCTAGCTTTTTCATGGTAGGATATCGGCAATTTGATAAGGCGTAAAAGGTAGCTAAGTCGGTGCTTTTAGAGGCGAAACAACTTACATCAGTGCGCGGTGATAGAACGCTTTTTAGCGGCCTAGATTTATTCGTGAATAGCGGTGAACTATGGCAGATAGAAGGCCCGAATGGTGCTGGCAAATCCAGTTTGTTACGAATCTTGGCGGGCTTGCTGCCAGCCCAGCATGGCCATGTTTATTTTTCCGGCGAGTTAATTCAAAACCACCTTGAGCAGTACTACCAACATCTCCTTTTCATTGGCCATAAAGCCGCCGTGAAGCCTGAGCTTACCGCAATTGAAAACCTTGAGTTTTACGCGGCAGTGCAAGGCGTTGAATTACACGAACCACCCTATGAAATATTGGCCAAAGTTGGCCTAGTTGGCTTGGAAGATATTCCCGCGCAGCGCTTATCAGCAGGGCAGCAAAGGCGTATAGCCTTGGCTCGGCTATGGCTTAGCAACGCAAAATTATGGATTCTTGATGAACCCTTTACGGCGTTAGATGTTGATGGTATCGCCTTATTACACAGCCGTTTTGCGGAGCATTTATTGGCTGGTGGGGCCATTATTCTTACTTCCCACCAAGAATTGATAACGCCATTGTATTCTGTGCAAGCGCTGCAGTTGAGGTATCAGCACTAATGCTAAAAGCCAACACAGTATCGCAATGGGCGGTAGTAAAGCAGCTAATTCGTCGCGATTTGCGGGTAGCCTCGCGGCAACGCAGCGATCTTCTAAATCCGCTGATTTTTCTGCTGATTGTGGTGTCGTTATTTCCGCTGGGTGTAGGCCCTGGGCCTGATATATTAGGGCGTATAGCGCCCGGGGTAATTTGGGTTTCCGCGTTATTATCGAGCATGCTTGGCTTAGAACGCTTGTTCCGCGATGATTTTCGCGATGGAGCGTTAGAACAAATGCTGCTATTGCCCGTGTCAGTAGAAGTATCGGTATTTGCGAAAATATTGGTGCATTGGTTATTAACGGCGGTACCGGTGTTACTTATTACACCGCTGTTAGCCTTGTTATTAAACCTACCTTTGCAGGCGTGGAGCGTACTATGGCTGACCCTTTTATTGGGTACTCCCGTACTAAGTGCAGCAGGTGCAATAGGCGTTGCGCTTACGGTAAGCCTGAATAAAGGCGGGGCCTTGTTAAGTTTGTTATTGTTACCGTTATTAATTCCGCTGCTGATTTTTGCTACAGCAGCTGTCGAGGCCGCGGTAGCTGGAATTTCTCCAGCCGGACCGTTGGCATTAATTGGAGCATTTATGGTGATCAGCCTCACCTTAGCTCCGTTTGCGGTGAAAGCCGGTTTACGAGTGAGTGTGAATTGATATGTGGCGTTGGTTACACCCGTATGCAAAACCTGAAGCAACTTTTTCACTAAGCCAAAAGTTACTGCCATGGTTTGCCATTCCAGCAGTAGTACTTACCCTGATCGGTTTGGTATGGGGCCTTTCCTTTGCGCCGCCAGATTATCAGCAAGGCGAAAGCTACCGGATTATTTTTGTGCATGTGCCTGCAGCGATGTGGGCTATGGGGTTTTATGTAGGTATGGCCATTATGGGTTTAATCGCCTTGGTGTGGCAAATTCGTAGCGCCGAATTAGCATTATTGGCCATCGCACCGGTGGGTGCAGTACTTACCTTTATCTCTTTGTTCACTGGCGCACTATGGGGCCAACCCATGTGGGGCACTTGGTGGGTATGGGATGCACGGCTTACAGCCCAGCTGATTCTATTGTTTTTATATCTGGGTGTAATGGCCATTTATGTGGCCTTTGAAGACGAGCGAGCCGGAGCAAAAGCCGCGAGTATTTTGGCGATTGTGGGAGTAGTTAATATCCCAATCATTCATTACTCGGTGTACTGGTGGAATACGTTACATCAACAATCTACTGTTACTCGTGCGATTACCCGTTTGGAAGCACCAAGTATTGCGCCAGAAATGTTGTGGCCATTGTTGCTGAATATTTTTGCCATGTTGTTGCTCAGTGCCACACTGGTGTTGATGCGCTTGAATAACGAAATTCTGCGGCGGGAAATTCATCGGCCATGGGCGCTTGCCTATTTAGGTATTAGCTTACCTTCCAGTTTTGCAGGCAATGCAGAGGGCAATGCAGAGGGCAATGTTGCAAGCGCGGAAAATTCAGCGCAAGAAGATAGTGAAGCAGCAGGAGGCAAGCATGCAGTTTGATACTTGGCAGGCCTTTATTCATATGGGTGGCTACGGCATTTATGTATGGTTATCTTTTGCCGGCACCTTTTTATGCTTCGGACTATTGGCGCTAGAAGCCAGCCTGCGGCGCAAAACCTTAGCAACCGAGGCGAAAAAACAAGCCGCCCGAGCTGCACGAATTTTACAGGCACGCAATGCGAAGCGCGCAGCCCGGAAAGCTGCACAATAAACAGCACCAGCAGGCCTAAAGTAGGCAAGGCGAAAGTAAACCGCCCAATGCGCGAACTAGCGCGGCACATGAACGAATTTAAAGAAACTGAGAGTAAACGCAATGAATCCAAGACGTAAAAAGCGATTAGTGATGACCAGCGGTATCCTGGTTGGCGTAGCATTCGCCACAGGTTTGGTGCTCTATGCACTCTCCCAAAATATCGATTTGTTTTATACCCCTACCGAGATCGTGGAAGGTAAGGGCACTGAGCAAATCAAGCCTGAAGTTGGCCAACGTTTGCGCATTGGCGGTTTAGTGGTGCCAGGCTCAGTTCGCCGCGAAGGTTCAGGATTAACCGTTGCCTTTAGCCTAATTGATGTGGGCCCTGCAGAAGTTACCGTAGAGTATGAAGGCATTTTGCCTGATTTATTCCGGGAAGGTCAGGGTATTGTTGCCCAGGGTATTTTGGTTGCACCAGATCGTATTCAAGCAACAGAAGTATTGGCGCGACATGATGAAGAATATATGCCGCCTGCATTGGCCGAAGCGCTAAAAGGTATTCAGCACGTGCCGCCAAGTCAGCAAAAATCGTACGATAACGAGGATACAGGTGGTGGTTATGATCGGTGAATTCGGCCATGTTGCCTTAGCGATTGCATTTGCGTTTTCCGCCCTGTTAGCGATTATGCCGCTGATTGGCGTAGCGCGCGGCCACGGTGGCCAAATGGCGCTGGCTCGCCCACTTACCTATGGTATGTTTATTTTCACGCTAATTTCGTACATCGCCCTTACTTGGGGCTTCATGGTGAACGATTTTAGTATTGCCTACGTTGCTAATAACTCCAGCTCGGTAACGCCGATGATTTATCGGATTACCGCGGTTTGGGGTTCGCATGAGGGGTCGTTCTTGTTGTGGATGCTGGTGCAAGCCGGTTGGGCTGCAGCATTAGCGATTTTCTCCAAACGCTTACCACTGGTATTCGCGGCCCGCGTTTTAGCGGTAATGGGAATGATTGGCGTGGGCTTCTATTTGTTCATGTTGCTTACCTCAAACCCATTTGATCGCACTATTCCGCTGATTCCTGTGGATGGCCGTGATTTAAACCCGTTACTGCAAGATCCGGGCATGATTATTCACCCACCCATCTTGTATATGGGCTATGTGGGCTTCTCGGTAGCCTTTGCCTTTGCGATTGCAGCATTGTTGGGTGGCCGTTTAGATTCTGCGTGGGCCCGCTGGAGCCGGCCTTGGACCATCGCAGCCTGGATATTCCTTACCATGGGTATCATGATTGGTAGCTGGTGGGCGTATTATGAACTTGGCTGGGGCGGTTGGTGGTTCTGGGATCCGGTAGAGAATGCCAGCTTTATGCCATGGCTGGTGGGCACGGCGTTAATGCACTCACTGGCGGTTACGGAAAAGCGCGGTACCTTTAAATCCTGGACCGTACTACTGGCAATTTCGGCTTTTGCTTTAAGTTTACTAGGCACATTTTTAGTGCGCTCTGGCGTACTGGTTTCGGTGCATGCATTTGCCACCGATCCAACTCGGGGCATGTTCTTACTAAGTTTCCTTGCTGTGGTGATTATTGCTTCTTTGTTGCTGTATGCCGTGCGCGCAGCGAAAGTACAAAGCCACAGCCGTTATGATTTGTTTTCCCGAGAAGTATTGCTGCTCGGCAACAATCTATTATTGGTAACCGCTACCGTTGTGGTGATGGTAGGTACTTTATTACCGCTGATTCATCAACAATTGGGCCTTGGTAATATATCTATTGGCGAACCCTTCTTTGACGAAGTGTTTATGTGGCTCACTATTCCGTTTGCATTGTTGCTAGGTTTCGGGCCGTTAACACGTTGGAAGCGGCAGAAATTTGCGGAACTGCGCAATAGCGTGGTGCTAGCATTTGGCTTAGCGGTACTGTTAGGTTTTGCGCTGCCTTATGTTTTTGCCGATGTAGTTCATGGCTTAGCAGTGCTCGGCTTAATTTTGTCCTTGTGGATCGTGTTTGCCACGGTGGCGGAGTTACGTATGCGCGTAGCCAGCCGTGAGCACAAGTGGCCAGCGTTAGTAAAGCTTGGCCGCAGCCATTGGGGTATGGTGTTAGGCCACCTCGGATTTGCGGTAACGATCATCGGTGTTGCGGTGGTGCAAAACTACGAGGTAGAACGTACGGTACGGATGGGGCCGGGTGATACCGTTGTGGAAAGTGGCTATAGCTTCTACTTCCAAGACATGGAGGAGCGCCAAGGGCCAAACTTCATTAGCGATAAAGCTACTTTTGTAATTAGCCGTGAAAATGGCGGCCATGTTGCCGATGTAGTTGCAGAGAAGCGCTTTTATACAGTGGTTCGGCAAACGCAAACCCAAACAGCGCTACAAACAACAATGTTCCGGGATCTCTATATTGCCTTAGGTGAAGAGCTTGGCGATGGCAGTTGGGCTGTGCGTGTACAATATAAGCCCTTTGTGCGCTGGATATGGGCCGGTGCGATTATTATGTCGGTAGGTGGATTACTTTCCATAACCGATAAGCGCTACCGTATTCGCCGGCGCTTGCAAAAAGCGCGCCGCGATGAACAAGATGCGCGCGCAGAGCAAGGAGCGCAAACATGAATAGCAAATTAAGGATGGCCTTGTTGCTATTACCACTGGTGTTTGTAGTTGGCCTCGGCATCTTTTTGTTTAAAGGATTATTCGGCGATCCAACGCGGCTTGATTCTGCGCTGATTGGGCGTGAAGTTCCAAGTTTCGAGCTGCCTGATCTGTATCAACCCGATGTAACTCATAACGAAAGTATTGTGGGCGGCCGCCCAATGTTGATCAACGTTTGGGCCACTTGGTGCCCAACCTGTTATGCCGAGCATACCTTTTTAAATCAGCTATTAGCTGAGGAAGATGTGTACATTATTGGCCTTAACTACAAAGACGATTCACGCGGCGCTGCGGTGCGTTGGTTACAAGACCTTGGCGACCCTTATGCGATTAGTTTGTTTGATTTCACTGGTTTATTGGCGCTCGATCTTGGTGTATATGGCGCACCAGAAACCTATGTAGTGGATGAGAACGGCATTATTCGCTATCGCCACGTTGGCGATTTAAACGAGCGTGTGTGGCGCAATGATGTGGGCCCGGTATATTACCGAGCTATGCAAGAATCCGGAATGCCGATACCCGAACATCGGCGGGAGTTGATTGAATGAATACGTTAATCAATAACCAAAACGATACGCAAGGTATAAGCAGCCTTAGGGTAATGCTTATGGCCTTAACCTTGGCGTTGTTCAGCGGAATGGCTTTCAATGCCATGGCGAATGAGTTTTATACCTTTGCAACCGCTGCACAAGAGCGCCAGTTTAATAAACTTGCTGGTGAGTTACGTTGCCCGAAGTGCCAAAACCAAACGATTTCCGATTCGGATGCACCCCTTGCGCAAGATATGCGCGAACGTGTGTATCAAATGATTATGGAAGGTAAATCAAACGATGAAATCATTGAGTTTATGAAAGTACGCTACGGTGATTTTGTGCATTATCGCCCGCCAGTTAATAAAACAACCATTGTGCTGTGGTTAGCACCGTTAGCCTTCTTGTTATTGGGCGCGTTAGCCTTGTGGTTTAATGTGCGCCATCAGCGCTCCAGTTCTGCCGAGCTAACTGCAGAAGAGCAGGCGCGAATGGACCAAGTAATGAAGAATGCGAAGCAACAAGCAGAGGAGCAAAACCGCTAATGTGGTATGCGATGATTGTAGTACTCGTGATATTCGCTGTGCTGCTACTTTGGGTAGCGCGCCGGCAACAGTGGGAAAGCTTTACCATTGAGCAAGCGAATCGAGAAATTTACGAAAGCCGCTTGGCGGAGCTGCAAGAAGATCTTGGCCAAGGGTTAATTTCTGAGCCTGAATTAAAGCGTGCAGAGCAAGAACTGAAAAAAGCATTTGTTACCGATGTGCACGATCCAGATGCAGCGATCATCTTTAAACCAGTAGGGTTCGTGGTTCCAGCGATACTGGTAGTGGTACTAGGGCTTGGTGTTTATCTTATTGATGGCTCGTGGAAGCAGCAACAGCGTGCTGATCAAGCCTCTGAATCATTACCGCGTTTGAGTGAATGGTTGTTGGGTGATATGGATGCAGCACCACAAACTCGTGATGAAATGTGGAACTATGCACTTGGCCTCCGCCAACGCTTAATGGATGACCCAGAAGCGAATGCTTGGAGCCTGTATGGCCGCATGATGATGCAACTTGAACAGCTAGAACAAGCCATTGATGCGTTTGATAAATCATACCGTTTAGAGCCAGAGAACTACAGTAACTTAATGTCTTACTCGCAAGCGTTAATTATATCAGGCACGGATCGTGAGTTAGCCATGGCATCCCGTTTCCTAGGGCGCGTATTGAATGATAACCCACAAAATCCAGAAGCTTTTGGATTGTTAGGGATTGTTAATTTCGAGCGAGCGGATTTTCCACGCGCGATTGCAGCGTGGGAAATGGCGCTAATGCTGCTTGATGAAAGTGATCCGCGTTATGCTGCAATTCAAGAATCGTTGCAACAAGCGCAAGAACGCGCCGATGGTTCGGTTACCACTCTTACGGTTACGGTTGATATCAGCGAAGCGGTGCGAAACGAAATGGCGCCGATCAATAATTTATTCTTGTTTGTGCGAGACCCCGATGGCGAAAGTGCACCAATTGCGGTAACACGGCAACGCGTTACTGATTTTCCGATTACTATCACACTTACCGATGAGGATGCTATGGTAGAGAACTTAAATCTATCGTCGGCCAGTAGTTGGTTGGTACAGGCGCGTATCACTACGGGCGATACCATGGATCGTCGGCAAGGCGATATGGAAGCACGGCCTATGCTGGTTGAGCGTGAATCTGGCCAGCAAATTCGTATCGTGATAACGGAGTTAATTCAGTGAGAAAACGAGGATCTGGAGGCTTATTTGCACTCGCTTTGTTAGTGCTCAGTGGTTGTTCACAAACGCCAGATGAACACAACGGCGAGATGGCAACCGCCGAGATTACAACGGATGTGCCGAGCGAAGAGCAAGTAAGCAGTTCAAGTGGTGAGTTCGATGATTTTGATTTCAGCGATGAACGCGATCCCTTTGAAAACTTTAACCGTTCAATGTGGGATCTTACCCGTGATGTAATCGATCCTTACATTATTTTACCCATAGCCAATACCTACGAAAAAGCGCCACAACCAGTACGCCGAGGGTTGTATAACTTTACCGATAACATTGATGAACCGGTGTCGGCGATTAATAACCTAGTGCAACGCAAGCCGAAATCAGCCGCCATCAACTTAGGCCGTTTCATCGTTAATAGCACCTTTGGTGTATTCGGCCTATTCGATGTTGCCAGCAAAATGGGTGTGGGGCGCGAGAAAGAAAGCTTTGGTGAAACCTTATCTGTGTATGGGGTACCCGATGGCCCCTATATTATGATCCCAGGTGCTGGGCCTACGGTAGTTATCGATCGCGGTGGTGATGTGGTGGAAGGCTACCTATGGGCAACAAACCTTCTCAGCACACCTGCTACAATTACAGCATTTGTGATTCGCGGATTAGAGCAGCGCATCGAGCTAAAACAGCTTGAACCTATGCTGGAAAATAGCCTTGATGAGTATGCATTCATTCGTGAAGCGTACTTTTCTTCCTGGCTAGATAAAGTTTACGATGGTAACCCTCCGCTCGAAAACCAATACGATGATTGGGACGATTGGGACGATTGGGACGATTGGGAAGAATCAGAACCAGCGGTTGCAGCAGAAGAAAACTAACGCCTGCTGCAAATAAGCAACTTAACCTGAATTTAGTTCTTTAATCGCAAAGTTTCGGCAAGCAAGTTGACGAGCACGGGATTGTGAACAATCCTAAGAGTACATGGTAGTTTAGCGCAACACGGTTTGGAGTAACAAAGTGGGCCGGAAAATACTCATCGTGGAAGACGATGCCGTTTATGCAAATCTGTTATCGAATTACCTACTCGATCGCAGTTTTGATGTATACACCGCAAACAATGGTAAAGCGGCTTTAGCGAGTATGGCTCAGATTAAGCCCAACGTGGTGCTGTGCGATTTGAATTTGCCCGACATCTCTGGTTTAAAAATTCTTGAGAGCATTCTGCAATCCCCCGATGCGGTGCCTGTTATCGTTATTTCAGCGTCTGATGATATGCGCGATATTCGCGAGGCAGTGCGCTTAGGTGCGGTGGATTATTTGGTGAAACCGGTGCAGCAGCTTGATGCACTCGAGTTTGCTATTGAAAACTGCTTAACACGCAATACACTAGAAGAAAGCTATGAGCACGAGCGCTGGGAACTTGATGATCATCTTGATGTGTTGTTTCAAAACGACAGTATCATCGAACGCCTTACCCAAGATTTAGTGCCCCATGAGCACCTGTATGTTCAGGATGTGCGGGTAGATCACGAATTTGGGTTGAACGATGGCGATAAACTCTGGATTGATTATTATCGCTTAGCGCCGAACCAAGTAATTATGTTGATGGCTCGCGCGCAAGCTGTAGCAGGGCAAGATGTGGTGGCACTGCTGGTGTTGAAAACCATGTTTAATCCGATTTTGCGCAGCGGCTTATCGGGTAATATGCAGCTTTTGAGTAATCCGAATGAGTTGCTAACTCGCCTTAATAATGAACTATGCCATTCGCGAATTCGTGCCGCATTTGATTTAGTGTGTGTATGGATAGATACCAAAACTAAAGAAGTACACTGGAGCCAAGCTGGCGATAAAATCATGCTTAGCCATGAGGCAAAACCAGATTTAGCGATGGGCATTTGGGAAAAAGCAAGCTATAAAATGCATAAAACCCAGCTGGATAGGGCTGGGTTTTATCTTGCCTGCGAACAAACTTGGTTGCGCGCTAGTATCGTTGGTTAGTTATTTTTGCGCGGTAAGCCACGCACTAAACTCTGCACCCAACTCTGGGTGGCGTTTTGCATAGGTAACAAAGGTTTGCAGATAACCCATCTTGTTACCGCAATCATGGCTTAAGCCCTGCATGTAATATGCATGCACACTTTCCTGCTCTAACAGCATGGCAATCGCATCGGTGAGCTGAATTTCATTACCAGCACCTGCAGGAGTGCGCTGCAATAATGGCCACAGGCTCTTCGAGAATACATAGCGGCCTACCACGGCTAAATCGGAAGGGGCATCATCTACCGGTGGCTTCTCTACCAACGCCTTAATAGGTGCTTGCTGGCGCGGCTCGATATCTACACCCCCGATATCTGCAACACCGTACTGGTCTACTTTTTCCCGCGGTACCTTCTCCACCATTACTTGGCTAGCACCAGTATCATTGAAGTTGGCAATCATTTCGGCCATGTTTTCGGTTTTGCTATCGTAGCTCGCGTCGTCTATCAATACATCAGGCAGAATTACTGCAAATGGCGCATCACCTACTAATGATTTAGCGCATAACACAGCGTGGCCCAGGCCTTTCGCGGCACCTTGACGCACGTGCATAATGGTTACGCCACGTGGGCAAATCGCTTGCACTTCGTCGAGCAATTGCCGTTTTACCCGCTTTTCAAGAATAGATTCAAGCTCAAAGCTGGTATCAAAGTGGTTTTCAATTGAGTTTTTGCTGGAATGCGTTACTAAAATAATTTCCGTAAGGCCAGCAGCGGCGCACTCATTCACGATATATTGAATAAGTGGCTTATCTACGAGTGGTAGCATTTCCTTAGGAATTGCTTTAGTGGCTGGTAGCATCCGCGTACCCAGGCCGGCAACGGGAATAATAACTTTGCTAACAGTTTGGCCTGATTTTTTCATGCGAGGTCCTTTTCCAATCGGGTGAACTATAGAATAAAAAATATATTAAAAAAATACACTACAGAGCTATGAAACGTTAAATAGCTCGCTTAATTCCTACAGTGTACAACAGCTTGGCGGCAAACAGAATGCGTTTCCTGTGTTACACTTAGCATATAACATGATGCCAGTTTAAGGAGCTTTCGCATGATTTACTTTTCTCCGCGCAGTGTACCTGCTCTTCGCAACTACTCTATTTTTGAGCGCGCGCAAATCGTTTCTAATGCGGCAAGTAACATGCCATTTGCCCGCAAAGCATTTTCAAACACCTTAAAAGTACTATTGCTCATCGCTCTATTCTGGAGTGTGTTATCAGTGCCCGGAGTGGCATGGAAAATTGTTGCTATTTTTGCGCTAGGTTTATTGTATCCATTGGTATTGCAGCCAATAACCTTAACGCTTGCTGTGCCATATATTCCGCAAGCGGTACAGGAATACGAACGCAGTAAATCTTACGCGGCGAACGAACCAGGCAGTGAGAATGAGAGCTCAGAGAATCAGAGCTCGGGAAACCATGGCTCTGGCGGTGGTAACGATAGCTAAGCACCTTTCGTTAATACCGGGGCTCGTTAATACCGCAGGCCTTCGCTAGCAGCGCACAACAAAGGGTGCGCTAACCACCTTTCGTATTACCAATAAGCACAGCGCGCTTCGGAGCCGGATAGCCTTCCACGGTTTGGCTGCGATCATCGGGATTCAGGAAATCTGCCAGTGATTGGTTTTCCATCCATTCGCTGCGGCGCTGTTCATCGAGTGTAGTAACGCACTCATCCACAACGCGCACATTTTCTAGGCCTAACCGCTGCAACCAATGCACCAGCGCTGCCGACGATGGAATAAACCATACATTTGGCATTTGTGCATAGCGTTCGCCGGGCACCAACACCGTATTAATATCGCCATCCACTACCAGTGTTTCCAATACCAGTTCACCACCTGGGCGCAACTGATCTATACACTGTTGCAGAAAATCAATCGGCGAGCGGCGGTGGTAGAGCACCCCCATGCTAAATACCGTATCAAAGGCAGCCAACTTGGGCATTTGCTCGATACCAAGGGGCAACAACTCAATATTCCGAGCTAGGTGTTCTGGAACAAATCGGCGCACAGCTCGAAATTGGCTTACGAACAGTTGGCCGGGGTCAATACCTACCGCTAAATCCGCACCTGCGCCCAACATACGCCACAAATGATAACCACTACCACAGCCAATATCCAATACCGAGCGGCCAGTTAAATCACTTAAATGAGGCGCTACGCGATCCCATTTCCAATCGGAACGCCACTCGGTATCGATGTGTAAACCGAATAAATCAAATGGCCCTTTCCGCCATGGCATCAGTTGTTTTAGTAAGCCTTGCATACGTGCAATATCGGTGGCTTGTGCTTCACTAGCAGCACCAATTTGCACTTGGCTGGCCAAATCCACATGCTGTGCGGTAAGCGCCGGTAGTTGCTGAATTACCCGTTGCCATTTTTTAAAATCGCCATGCTGGTTATGCTGCTGCCATTCGCGAATCGCTGCAGGTAGAGTTTCTAGCCAATGGGCTAACGGCGTTGCTGTTAACCGGGCATAGAAAGCGTTGTATTCACTGGTTTGCATATTGTTTTTCATTCTGCTGCCTCAGGCGCGTTTTTGATGGCAATCCACGAGGTGAAGTTAAAGCAGCGAAACCATTCTTGAATACTGCTAAAGCCAGCTTGTTGCAGCCGCGCAATATGTTGTTCTGGTGTGTTGAGGCGCATTACATTCTCTAATGCAGCGCGCTTTTGGCTAATTTCCAAATCGCTGTAACCATTGTTGCGCTTAAATTCGTGATATAAATCGATAAGTAGCGCATCTGCCACAGGATCTTCATGGGTAACTTTCTCCGAAAGCACCAGCACGCCGCCAGGCAGCAAGGCAGCGTAAATTTTATCAATAATAGCTTGGCGCAATTCCGGTGCTACAAATTGCAGAGTAAAGTTTAATACCACCATTGAACAAGGTTGCATGCTAAGCTCAGCTATATCGGCACAACTTACATGCACTGGAATGTTGCCCCGATACGCTTCCACATAACCTTGGCAACGCTCCACCATGGCAGGTGAATTATCTACCGCGAGAATCTCAACACCTTCAGCTTGGCAGTGCTGTTTAATTGAGAGGCTGGCGGCGCCTAAGGAGCAGCCCAAATCATAAACAACGGTGTGCGGTTGCACGAAGCGGTTAGCTAATCGGCCAATGGTATCCACAATGGTGGCATAGCCCGGAATGGAGCGGCTAATCATATCCGGAAATACAGCGGCAACTTTTGCATCGAAGGCAAAATCGCTCACTTTACTCAGTGGCTGAGCGTATACAGAATCGCGTTGTATCGGTTGGTTTGGTTTCATTTACAGTTTCTTTAGTGAAATCAAGAATAAAAGCGCTAAACTAAGTAAGCAGACAAATTTTAATAACAGGAATTGTACCTGAAACAAATGAATGCAACCATAATTCGGCATATTTCGCGTACAAGGAGTTTCCGTACATGGCTTTTACGCAAGAATTGGGTGAAGCCGCTTTGGTGTGGGCTGCATTTCATTCACTTGCGGCCGCCTAAGCTTCATCTGGTGCAGCAAGGCAATACCGCACTCTTGCGTCTATTCTTTAGCATGTTGTTGGTAATCTTCATACTTATGCCGATATCTGCTCACACCGTTCACGCGCAAGTAAATATCCAGCCCTTTCCCCACAAAGGCATATCAGATGCACCGCAAGATTCCGAGCTAGTGCAGCTGTGCGTTCATGAAAATACAGCAGCACTAAGCGAGCATCAATTGCCCGGCTTTGTGATTGGGGTTACCGATAATTCGTTGCGCTTTCGCTTGGAAAGTGTATTTCCGCAGCTCACCTTTCGCTTATTTTCTGCCGAGCAGGGCTTAATTCGTATTGATTTGCAGGATGCTATTGCTCGCGGCCAGCTCTCGGTATGGTGGTGCAATACTGAACAAGCGGAAGCGCATGCACAAAACGATGCGCAAGTACTTACTTTAAGTGCAACCATGCCAGCAAGTATATTCATTAGCGAGCAATCACTGGATACTTATTTTCATGCTAACGCGCAACGAATGTCGTTACGCCCGCAGGAACTATTAACCATCTATGCGTTGGGCACGATGCGGATTGGCGTGCCAGACGATTCTGCGCCGATTTTAGATCGGGATGATAGTGGGCAGATTCGTGGTTTTGATGCAGACGTTCTTGCCTTGCTGGCAGAACGCCTGAGTTTACCCATCACGTGGCATGATTGCGGCAGTTGGCGTACTTGTATTGCAGCGCTTGAGAGCCGTGATATTGATGCCCTGAGCTTTATGACACCTACATCAGAGAGGTTGCAGTTTGCCGCATTCACAGTGCCCTATTTTAGTGTGGATTGGGCGCTGATGAGCCTATCGCAGAACCCGGTGCGCGGTACTGATTTGGCTAGCGTAAGCGATGCCACCATTGCTATTGTGGAAAGTTACAGCATATTTGCAGACGCAATGGCGGTACCCGAACTTAGGGTGTTATCAGTAGCCACACCAGAGGATGGAATTAATGCGGTGCTAGAAGGGCGAGCTGATGCCTATTTGGATAGTTTACCGCTGCTTATGAATCGAGTGCGGCAGCAAGCGTTATCAGGCACCGCGGTGCATATTTTACGAGCATTACCGGGCGATAGGGTGAGTATTGGCGTGCGCAACGATTGGCAGGAGCTCGTACCTATTTTAGATCGCGCTATCTTACTCACCAGCGATAATGAAATCGCGCAAGTACAGGAAGCTTGGTTTGAGCCAGAACAGCTCACCGATGGCCTCGATAGAGACGCGGTGCAACGCTGGGCTGTGCGCAGCATCATTGCTGTATTAATCATTTTGGCTGGATTTCTGGCGTGGTTAACGCATTTACGCCGCGATATTCAACGGCGCAAGTTGCGTGAAGCAGAAATGCGCCATAGAGCCTACCATGATCAGCTCACAGGATTGCCAAATCGTACCCATATGATAGAAAAAGGTGAGTTAGCACTCATCTTGCACGCCGAGAATAAGCGCAAGTGTGCGTTAATCTTTATTGACCTCGATGGTTTTAAAGCAGTAAACGACACAGAAGGGCACGATGCCGGTGATGAGCTGCTAATTGCAGTAGCCCAGCGCATTCAGCGGGCAGTGCGCAAAACCGATATGGTGGCGCGCTATGGTGGTGATGAATTTGTAATTTTGCTCACGCAAATTAATACGGTTGAGCAAGCCAAAGCGGTAGCAGATAAAGTGCTACAACGCCTCACTATGCCGTTCCGGTTAGCGGTGGGCGAAGCGAAAATAGGCGCCAGTATTGGCGTGGCAGTATATCCAGATCATGGGCAGAGCTATGAGCAACTGCTCATTGCGGCTGATGAGGCGATGTATGCGGTAAAAGAATCAGGGAAACAAGGTGTGATTGTGGCAAAGCCAGTTGCCAAGGCATAAACATCTGCGCGTTTCTAACTACAGCGGGTGACTTTACCCGCTGCTCTCCTTTATACTTAGCGGTTAGTTAAACACCTTATTTCGAATTATTCATTTCGCCCAAAACGGAAGCAGAACAGCATGCGCAGTCATTATTGTGAGCAGGTAAACGAACACGAACTCAAAAATCAAGTAACCGTAGCCGGTTGGATTCACAAACGCCGCGATTTAGGCGGTTTGATTTTTGCCGATGTGCGCGATCGCACTGGCTTGCTGCAAGTGGTTTTTGATCCAGATTTGGCGGATATGTTTGCGGAAGCAAACAAGTTACGGCAGGAATTTTGTGTACAAATTACCGGTGAAGTGCGGGCCCGCCCAGAAGGGCAAATCAACGAGCGCATGGCTACGGGTAAAGTAGAGTTGTTGGCGCAGGATGTGAAAATCTTGAACCGCTCCGCACCCTTGCCAATCGATTACAATCAGCAAGTAAGTGAAGAACAGCGCTTGCGTTATCGTTATCTTGATTTACGCCGCCCCGATATGAATGAAAAAATTCAGTTCCGCGCGCGCGTAGCAAGTGCCGTTCGCCGGTACATGGATAGCGAAGGGTTCTTGGATATCGAAACCCCAATGCTAACGCGGGCTACACCAGAAGGTGCGCGAGATTATTTAGTACCAAGCCGCACTCATAAAGGGAAGTTTTTTGCGTTGCCGCAATCACCGCAGCTTTTTAAGCAGTTGCTGATGATGTCGGGCTTCGATCGCTATTATCAAATCGTGAAATGTTTCCGCGATGAAGATTTACGTGCTGATCGGCAACCAGAATTTACTCAGATCGATATTGAAACCACCTTCATGAGTGCAGAGCAAGTGCGAGCGCTTACCGAAGATATGGTACGCAAATTATTTACCGAAATGCTCAGCGTTGATTTAGGCGATTTCCCAATCATGCCGTATAGCGAAGCAATGCGCCGCTACGGCAGTGATAAGCCGGATTTACGTAACCCACTTGAGCTGGTGGATATAGCGGATTTGGTAAAGGATATTGAATTCAAAGTATTCTCAGGGCCTGCCAATGATGCCAAGGGCCGCGTAGCCGTAATTAAAGTGCCAGGTGGTGCGAGCTTAAGCCGTAAACAAATTGATGAGTACACCAATTTTGTGGGTATTTATGGCGCCAAAGGCTTGGCATGGATGAAAGTAAATGAGCGCGCAAAAGGCCTAGAAGGGCTGCAATCTCCGGTACTGAAGTTCTTCCCCGAAGCCGTGGTAAATGAGTTGCTCGCGCGGGTTGATGCCGCAGATGGCGATATCTTGTTGTTTGGTGCCGATAGCAATACCGTAGTTACCGAAGCATTAGGTGCGCTGCGTTTGCAATTGGGCACCGATTTTGGCTTGCTAGAAGATAGCTGGAAGCCGTTATGGGTAGTTGATTTTCCAATGTTTGAAGAAACCGATGAAGGTTACTTCGCATTGCACCATCCGTTTACGGCGCCAATTGGCGTTACAGCGGAAGAGCTCAAAGCTAACCCAGGTGCAGCGTTATCTAATGCGTACGATATGGTGTTGAACGGCTGTGAAGTAGGTGGCGGTTCGGTGCGTATTCACGATAACGCGATGCAACAGGCGGTATTCGGTATTTTGGGAATCGATGAGGCGGAAGCGCAAGAGAAGTTCGGCTTCCTGCTTGAAGCATTGAAGTATGGTGCGCCACCGCATGCGGGTTTGGCATTTGGCCTCGATCGTTTAGTAATGTTGATGGTAGGCGCAAGCTCCATTCGTGATGTTATTGCCTTCCCGAAAACCACCACCGCACAGTGCCCACTTACCGATGCACCGGGCTTTGCAAATCCAGCTGCGCTTGCTGAACTAGGCGTGGCGTTGGCGGTGAAGAACGAAGAACAATAACCAATGACCCGAATCGTGCTTGGCATCGACCCCGGCTCGCGCATAACTGGCTACGGTGTGGTGCAATTGCACGCAGGTAAGCTTACTTATTTGGGCAGTGGCTGCATTAAACTTGCCCGAGCGGGTGGTTCTACTGATATTGCATTGGCCACGCGCTTAAAAATGATTCACGATGGTGTACAAGAGTTAGTGCAACAATTTCAGCCTACCGAGTTTGCCATTGAACAAGTGTTCCTATCGCGCAACCCGGATTCGGCATTAAAGTTAGGGCAAGCTCGAGGGGCGGCCATTGTGGCAGCAGCGCTGTGTGAACTGCCAGTATATGAATATGCGGCGCGGGCTATTAAACAAGCAGTAGTAGGCACCGGTGGCGCAGCGAAAGAACAAGTGCAGCACATGGTGAAGCATATGCTTAAGCTGCCGCGCATACCGCAGGCTGATGCCGCGGATGCATTGGCAGTAGCCATTTGTCATTTGCATACCAATCAACTGCTCGTAAAGCGAAAATAGGGAACCTACATGATTGGCCGATTACACGGAATTCTACTTGCAAAACTAGCGCCTGATCTGCTGATTGATGTGCAAGGGGTAGGTTACGAAGTGCAGGTGCCCATGAGCTGCTACTACGATTTACCCGAAGTAGGCCAGCCAGTTACCTTGTTTACCCATTTTGTAGTGCGGGAAGATGCGCAGTTATTGTTTGGGTTTAATAGCCTTGATGAGCGCGCGTTGTTCCGTTTATTAATTAAAGCACAAGGCGTGGGGCCAAAAATGGCCCTGGCGATTATGTCGGGTATGAGTGCTCAGCATTTTGTGCAAAGTGTGCAGCAAGGTGATTTAAGCACCCTAGTGAAAATTCCCGGTGTAGGTAGGAAAACCGCTGAGCGGCTATTAGTGGAAATGCGCGATCGCTTAAAAGATTTCCGCGGTGCAGAGATGAGCACGGGCCTACCGAATGGCAAAGGTGTAGCTATGAACCCGGTGTTCGCAGAGCCGGCAAACAGCCCGCGCAGTGAAGCGATGAGTGCTTTGGTAGGGTTAGGCTACAAAGATAGCCAAGCCCAGCAAGTACTGAAGAAAGTTGGCCAGGATGGTATGAGTGCAGAAGAACTGATTCGTGCTGCATTAAAAGCAATGATGTAAGCTGGCGCTAACAATAGCAACTGAGCCACCCAACGAGAACAATAATTAAGCAAGGTAGAAATCATGATAGAAGCCGATTCGATGATGCCAGAACGCCCCGTGCAGCCAAGTGCCACCGGCGAAGATGAGGTAATCGATCGCGCTATTCGGCCAAAACGGCTTGCGGATTATACTGGCCAAAAGCATGTGGTTGAGCAGCTTGGTATTTATATTGAAGCCGCGCGCGGGCGCAGCGATGCGCTCGATCATGTGTTGATTTTTGGGCCACCCGGCCTTGGTAAAACTACCTTAGCCAATATTATTGCCAATGAAATGGGCGTGGGAATTAAAACCACCTCAGGGCCTGTACTCGAAAAAGCGGGTGATTTAGCTGCGCTGCTTACGAACCTCGAGCCTCATGATGTTCTGTTTATTGATGAGATTCATCGTTTAAGCCCAGTTGTGGAAGAAGTGCTCTATCCGGCCATGGAAGATTATCAGCTAGATCTGATGATTGGCGAGGGGCCGGCGGCACGTTCCATTAAACTCGATTTACCACCCTTTACACTGGTAGGCGCTACTACTCGTGCTGGCGCATTAACTTCGCCACTGCGCGATCGTTTCGGTATCGTGCAACGCTTGGAGTTTTACAGTATTCCTGAACTTACTTCGATTGTAGGGCGTTCGGCCAGCTTTTTAGATATGCAACTCGAAGGCAATGGTGCGCTCGAAGTAGCTACCCGTTCGCGCGGTACACCGCGGATTGCTAATCGATTACTACGCCGAGTGCGTGATTATGCACAAGTGAAATCAAGTGGCCCGATTACCGCAGATGTTGCCGCCGCTGCACTCGATATGATTGATGTGGATAAAGCCGGATTCGATTATATGGATCGCAAATTGCTGAAAGCCATTATTGAGAAGTTTATGGGTGGCCCGGTAGGATTAGAAAACTTAGCTGCCGCTATTGGCGAAGAAAAAGATACCATTGAAGATGTGCTGGAACCCTTCCTGATTCAACAAGGTTTTGTGCAACGCACACCGCGCGGGCGCATTGCCACGCAACATGCCTACCAACACTTTGGCCTCACGAAACCGGAATAGCAGGCAAAAAAAAGCCCGCTCGGGGGGAGCGGGCAAAAGTTGTAACAACAACAAGGAGGAAAACTTAAATTCGTTTGCCAAGGGTTTGCCTTGAACACGATGCGTATTATAAGAGATATCAGACCAGTATCAAACGAGAAAAACTACCACTTCGGATTACAAAAATTAATGTGTTATGGAATTGTTACGCTTAAGATATAAGCAACAATTCCATAACAAGTTGATTTAGCGCCCTATAAATAAGGCTCCTGAACGATTGGTTGTTTTTAGATAGATAAGAAAAACTCTTATGAACACATTCGATGATTTAACTAATATTTACGCTAATCAGCCATGCCGAAGCCCCCAATATCCCTACATTTCCGATTTTTCTTCAGGTATAGTGTTTGCCTGCTACTCAGAAACTGAAAAGCAATAATAAAAGCAACGCGCTTAGGAGTAGAGTTTGCAAGCATTTTACTGGCCCGTACGAATTTACTACGAAGACACCGATGCCGGTGGCATTGTTTATTATGCGAACTATCTGAAATACTGTGAGCGAGCGCGCACCGAATGGCTGCGTGCGCTTGGGGTTGAACAAGATACTTGGCTTACTACGAAAATCGGTTTTGTGGTTCGCAAAGTGGGGCTTGATTTACGTGCTCCAGCCCGTTTTAATGATGCTCTGCAAGTAAGTGTAGAACCAGAAAAGATAGGCCGTGCATCAATCGATTTCGTGCAAAATATTAGTAATCAGCGCGATGAATTATTGTGTGTTGCTGAAGTCAAAGCAGCATGCGTCAATTTAGTAACAATGAAACCGGTAGCAATACCGGCGGAAATTTTAGAGGTAATCAGGCGTGGAAGCTGATATGTCGTTTCTTGGCTTATTTTTAGAAGCCAGCTTAGTAGTAAAAGCAGTAATGATCCTGTTGGTTTTGATGTCGATTTTATCTTGGGCACTCATCTTCCAACGCCGCAAAATTTTAGATCAGGCACAAAGCGAAGCAAGCCAATTTGAAGAACGCTTCTGGTCGGGAGTAGATCTCGCAAAACTGTATAAAGAAATTTCTGTGAAGGGCGGCAAAATAAAAGGCTCCGAGCACTTATTTCATAGTGGTTTCCGTGAGTTTGCCCGGTTACGGCAGGTTCGCAACATGGATAACTTGAGCGTGATGTCTGGCACCCAGCGGGCCATGCGCGTTGCGCATAGCCGGGAAATGGACCGCTTAGAAAAGCACTTAACTGTGCTAGCCACCATTGGTTCTATTAGCCCATATATCGGTTTGTTCGGTACGGTATGGGGCATCATGAATGCCTTTATCGCCCTTGGTAGCGTGCAACAAGCAACCTTACAAATGGTAGCGCCTGGGATTGCTGAAGCATTGATAGCAACCGCAATGGGTTTGTTCGCGGCAATTCCAGCTGTTATTGCGTATAACAAATTCGCCAACCAAGTAGGCGTAATTGATGGTAACTACATCAACTTCGCCGAAGAATTCACTGGTATATTGCAGCGCCAAGTTGTGTCATCAGCACCTGCACCTTCACCGTTGCGGGAGCAGGAGGCCTAACTATGGAAGCCTTTATTGCGCGGCGGCGCAAAAAACCGGTATCGGAAATTAATGTAGTGCCCTACATTGACGTTATGTTGGTGCTACTGATTATTTTCATGGTAACCGCACCTTTAATTACCCAAGGGGTAGATGTAGATTTGCCGCAAGCGAGTGCCGAACCTATTAACGATGATGGCAAATTGCCGTTAGTGGCCTCGGTAGATGCCGAGGGGAACTACTACATCAACATTGGTGGCGATCAGGAACAAGCCATGTCGGCTGCCGATGTGGCCACCTTAGTGGCAGCGCATTTGCAACTAGAACCTGAAACGCCAGTTGTAGTGCGTGGCGATGGCGCCGTTTCGTATAATCAGGTACTGCAACTGATGGTATTGTTGCAGCGCGCTGGGGCTGAACGTGTAGGCCTCATGACCCGGCCGCCGGAGTAAGTAATGGCGAAGAAACGTTTGCGCATGCCGCAGCTGAGCAAGAATGTAGCTTGGAAACCAGTAGGCTATTCTGTACTGCTGCATGTAGGGTTAGTAGGGGCGATGGTGGTGAGTATGGAATTTACCCCAGCCCCAAAAGATTCACCGCAATTAAGTAGCCCGAGTATTAGTGAGGTTACCCCCGCGCCACAAGAAATTGTGCGTGCGGTAGCGGTAGAGCAAGCGGCGGTAGAAGCACAAGTACAACGTATTCGTGATCAGCGCGAAGCGGAACGGCGTGCCGAGCAACAGCGTGTTGCTGATATAGAACGGCGAGCACGGGAAGCAGAACAACGGCGCCAGCGCGAAGAACAGCGCGCGCGAGAAGTGGCTGCGGAGCGTGAGCGTGCCGCAGAGCAAGCCCGCCGTGAGCGCGAGCAGGCGCAACGTGAGCAGGCAGAAGCCGAGCGGCAACGGGAAGAAGCTGCCGAGCGATTACGCCAGCAGCAAGAAGCTGAACGCAAAGCACAAGAAGAGCGCGAGCGCTTAGAAGCGGAGCGGCGCGCGCAAGAACAAGCAGCGCGCGAGCGAGCCGAGCGTGAGCGGCAGTTACAAGAGCGCTTAGCGCAAGAACAAGCGCAACGTAACCAAGCGCGGCAACAACGAGTGTTAACAGAAGTAGAGCGTTATCAAGCATTGATTCGCAGCGCAATTCAGCGGAACTGGATTACTGATGCGAGTATGCGTGGTAAATCCTGCGTACTTACCATTAGTATGGCGCGAGATGGATTTGTAACCAATGTACAAGTAGGGGAAGGCGATCGGGCAGTATGTGATTCCGCCCGCGCAGCAGTGTTACGTGCCGGTAATTTGCCAATATCGGAAGACCCAGACGTGTATGAACAATTACGTAGTTTCCGCTTGCGAGTAGAACCGCAGTTTAATTAATTGGAGTAAAGATGAAACGATTACTGACAGGTTGGATAGTTGTGTTTGCTGCGTTGGCCTTTACTGCCAACACAGCACAAGCGCAAAGCACGCTAGAAATCGTTATCACCGAGGGCCAAGATAGCGCTCGGCCGCTGGCTGTGGTGCCATTTCAATGGCTAGGTGAAGGCGAAGCCCCTTATGATTTTGCGGAAATTATCGTGGCTGATTTACGCCGTAGTGGGCGCTTCAACCCAATTTCTTCGCGCGATATGCCAAGCTTTCCTGGTAAAGATACTGAAGTAAGTGATTATTCAGTATGGGCCCGCTTAGGGATTGAGGCCATGCTAGTGGGCGAGGTGAGTGTGTTATCGGGTGATCGTTATCAGGTTACCTACGAGCTTATCGACCCGCTGCGTGGCCAGATTACCGGCGGTACTGCGCAAGCACTGGTAGATGGCCAGCTAGTAGATAGTAATGATCATGTGATTGAAGGGCGTAGCTCGGTAGTAAACCCGAATCAGTTCCGCCAGTATGCGCACCGCATTTCTGATGTAGTGTATGAGGCGTTAACCGGCGAGCGCGGCGCGTTTCTTACTCGCATTGCCTATATTTATGTTGATCTCGATTTAGAAAACCCATATCACTTGATGGTAAGTGATTACGATGGCTATAACGAACGGGTTTTGTTGCGCTCGCCACAGCCATTAATGTCACCAACTTGGTCACCAGATGGGAATCGTTTAGCTTATGTGAGTTTCGAGAACGGCCGGCCAGAAATTTTTATGCAGGATATTTATACTACCCAGCGTGAAAAATTAACTTCGTTCCCAGGTATAAACGGTTCGCCAGCATGGTCGCCAGATGGCCGGCGTATGGCGATGGTACTTTCTAAAGATGGCGCACCGAATATCTACATTATGGATATTGCCAGCCGCCGCTTGGAGCAAATCACCGATCATTGGCGCATCGATACCGAACCCTACTGGACACCAGATGGTAATTCACTAGTGTTTACCTCTGAACGAGGTGGGCGCGCGCAAACGTATCGGGTAGATCTCGATTCCAAGCGTATTCGCCGGGTAACCTTTACGGGTGAAGCTAACCTTGGTGGGGTAGTTACCCCAGATGGGCGCGGCTTAGTTGTTGTTAATCGTGATAATGGGAAGTTCCACATTGGTCGGCAAGATTATCCAAGCGGCAATTTCCAGATCCTCACGGAAACCAGCTTGGATGAATCGCCAAGCGTGGCACCAAACGGTAGCATGATCATCTATAGTACTACTTATAACGGTAAGCAAGTGTTAGCGTTGGTATCAATGGATGGCCGCTTCCGTGCACGTTTACCTTCTCGTGATGGTGAAGTGAAGGGGCCTGCTTGGTCCCCATTTCTCTAATTGAGAAAACGTGATATTTTGATCGCAAATAATGAGTAAATGATTCAAGCAACTCGGTTTACACGGAAAAAATAAAGTAGCCTGCGGTTTTACAATGGATAGAAACACACTTAGATTCATTTCATAACTTTAGAACAGGATCGTACCCATGCAGTTACAAAATGTGCAGTTAAATAAATTAGTAAAAGCGTTAGCGTTAACCGTATCGATCGCAACCTTAGCAGCATGTTCAAGCTCGCCAGATAGCGATGTAGACAGCAGCACCACAGGTACCACCGGTGATGGGCGTGCGCCTTCTGGTGTGCAAACTGGCGCAGCAGATCGTCAACTTAGCCCGGAAGAGCAGCGCCAAGAGCGGTATGCAGAGTTGCGCCAAGATCAAGTAATCTATTTTGATTTTGATACTTCAGATATCCGTAGCGAATTTGCTGAATTGTTAGCGGCGCATGCTGATTATTTAGTGCGTAACCCATCAGTTACCGTGGTAATTGAAGGCCACACAGACGAGCGCGGTACGCCAGAGTACAACATTGCATTAGGTGAACGCCGTGCAAATGCAACCGCAGCTTACATGCGTAATCTAGGTGTATTATCTTCACAAATTACCACGGTATCATTTGGTGAAGAGAAACCATTAGCACGCGGCAACAACGAACGTGCATGGTCGCAAAACCGTCGGGCAGTATTGGTATACTAAGCTCGGCTGCGTACATGCAAGTGCGTAAGTAGGTTTAGTTCAAGCAAGCAGCTTTGCTGAAAGGTAACTTTCGGCATCGCTGTTTGTGTTGTTAGGTAAAAGCAAAGCGCGTTATTCACGTAGCGCTTTTAATTACCCATAGAACGGGAATCAGAATAGATGAAACTTTCAGGATTGGTGATTGCCATCAGCTTAACAGGCATGCTGGTAAGTACTGCAGCATACAGCCAAGGTGCGCCAGTAGTTCGTGCCAGTGGTCAAAGTGGTAGTGAAACCGTGCAAGAGCGGCTGGATAGGCTTGAGCGGATGCTCGCAGGCCGAACTCAGGGCCAGGCTGAAATGATGGAACAACTGAACCGTTTGCAGCGTGAACTGAGTGATTTGCGGGGCACTGCTGAAGAGCATGCGCATCAATTAGAGCAAATATTGCAGCGGCAACGCGATATCTACCAAGAGTTAGATCGTTTAGCGGAACAGTTACGTTCCGGCGCTGGGGCGAGTGCAACAACCGCAGCACCAAGCTTAACAACGAGTAGCGTGAGTTTTTCTGAAAACCGTAGTGAAAATGCGGATTATGACCGTGCGGTGGCGCTGGTGCTACAAGAACGTAATTATGATCAAGCAATACCTTTATTTCATTCGTTCTTAGAAACGTACCCAGGTTCTTCTTACACCAGTAACGCGCATTATTGGCTGGGGCAGCTATACTACGCCCAAGAAAACTACCCAGATGCGATTACGCACTTTACTACCGTAGTAGAGCAATTCCCTGATTCAAGCAAAAGAGCGGATTGTATTTTAAAACTAGGCCTTATTGCAGCAAACCAGAACAACCGCGATAGAGCGCGTCGATTCTTCAATCAAGTGCGCTCTGAGTATCCAAATTCCACTGAAGCGGGAATGGCAGCGCGGCAGTTGGAAGGGTTATAAGCAGCAGAAAGTTAAAGAAAAGTTAGAAAAAACACGATTTCGGTTAATTTCCGAGCGAAAGCACCAGTAATTGCAAAAAATGCCAAGTATCGGCGGTTTTTTTCTTGCACCGAAGCGAGATTTCAGTAAACTATGCCGCCGTTGCCACAGCAAAGTGGGAACACAGTTTGGCAGTGGGTCGTTAGCTCAGTTGGTAGAGCAGTTGACTTTTAATCAATTGGTCGCAGGTTCGAATCCTGCACGACCCACCATCTTTCTCGATTTCCCAGCGCATAAGAGCTATAATACCCGCCCTTGTAAATGAGTGTGTGGAGAGTTATGGCGCAAACACAAGTAATAGCTCCGTTGGAGTTTGATTTCCCAGCGAAGCCAAAGCCGCTCAGCGATGCGGAGAAGCAGGCACACCGTGAACGCATTAAAGCACTTTTAGTAGAGAAAAATGCAGTTCTGGTAGCCCATTATTATACCGATCCGGAAATTCAGGCTTTAGCTGAAGAAACCGGCGGGTGTGTTGCCGATTCTCTAGAAATGGCGCGCTTCGGTGCAACCCATGATGCGCAAACGCTGATTGTGGCCGGGGTTCGCTTTATGGGCGAAACCGCGAAAATCCTTACGCCAGAAAAAACGGTGTTAATGCCTACCCTAGAAGCTACGTGCTCGCTCGATTTAGGCTGCCCAATTGAAGAATTCTCAGCGTTTTGTGATCAGCATCCCGATCACACAGTGGTGGTGTATGCAAATACCTCAGCAGCGGTAAAAGCGCGGGCGGATTGGGTGGTTACTTCATCAATTGCAGTAGAGTTGATTGAGCACCTCGATAGCCAAGGCGAAAAAATACTGTGGGCACCAGATCGCCATTTGGGTGGATACCTCGCTAAGAAAACTGGCGCCGATATGGTGCTTTGGCAGGGTGCCTGTATCGTGCATGATGAATTTAAAGCCAATTCCTTGCGCCAACTGAAACAGCAACATCCAGAAGCGGCGGTGTTGGTGCATCCGGAATCCCCCCAAGCCATTGTTGATATGGCCGATGCGGTAGGCTCTACTTCACAGCTGATTAAAGCTAGCCAAGAATTGCCGCATGAGCATTTTATTGTAGCTACCGATAAAGGTATCTTTTATAAAATGCAGCAGCTATCTCCAGAGAAGGTGTTTGTAGAGGCTCCAACCGGCGGTAACGGCGCTACGTGCCGAAGCTGTGCCCATTGCCCTTGGATGGCGATGAATGGCTTAGCGGCGATTGAGAACGCCCTAGTGCACGGTGGTGCAATGCATGAAATTCATGTAGATGCAGCGCTTGGGGAGCGCGCGATGCAGCCGTTGAATCGGATGTTGGATTTCGCCAAAACCCTAACTAAGAAATAAGATACTGCGGAATTTTATGCAGTTTAAGAGTAAAGTAAAACGCAGCGCTTCGGTGCTGCGTTTTGCGTACTAACAGCAAAAACTGAATACAGGTATAAGGATCGTTTATGCAATCAGAACATGAACTCGAGAATGATGATCACTGTGGTGTAGAGCATGGTGAAATTTACGCTGATGACGAGCAACCACGCGCGTTGTTACTCGGTTATGGTGATATAGCAAGCCGCTTGGCGCCGTTATTACAAGAGATTGGCTTCGCGGTTACCGGTGTGCGGCGCAAACCAGAACGCGCTATTGCAGTTGCGGGTGTAGATGTTCGTGCAGGGGATTTACAGCACGCGGAAACCTTTACCGAGTTGTTGGCCGAAGATTGGGATTTAGTTGTGCTTACCCTTACGCCAAGCTCGTACAGCGGCGAAGGTTATCAACAAGGTTATGTGGTGCCAGTGCAACATCTTGTGCAGCAGTTATCCGCGCAAGTAAGTGATAACTATCAACCACTCATCCTGTATGTAGGGAGCACCAGCGTGTATGGCCAACGCGATGGCAATTGGGTGGATGAAAATTCGCTTACCGAGCCGGATTCGGAAACCGGCAAAATGCTATTAGCAGCGGAAAATGCGTTGCGTGAAAGCGCGCTGAATAGCGTAATTGTGCGTGCTGCCGGGATTTACGGGCCGGGCCGGGAACGTATGTATCAGGCACTGCGAGAGGGGAATTATACCATTACCCCTACTTGGCATAACCGTATTCATGCCGATGATTTAGCCGGCGCTTTAGAGCATCTTGCCTTGCAAAGCTTCATGGGTGCCGAGCTCGATGAGGTGTACATTGCCTGTGAAGATACGCCACTGTACGGCGAAAATTATGTACGCCAACTGGCCCATGAACTCGATTTGGATGCCAATACGCTGCTCGCACAGTTACCAACCTCAAATGAAGTTGGCCCGCGGGGCAATAAACGCCTTAGTAATGCGCGCTTACGTGCTACCGGTTGGGAATCAGGCGGCGCTTAGCTGTTAGCTGGCATCACTGCTCGATTCATCTTTGATTTTGTAGATGAAATAGATCGCATAAAAAATGCAGATCCCTAAAACTACAGCTAAACCAGTGAAAGAAAAGAAAATAACTGGATCGCGAAAGAAATCTTGTAGTAGGTTCATTGTGAAAACCCTCTTATTGGTTGGAATATGTGCAGTATAAAAGGTGTTTTGCTGCGCTGAGATGACGCAGATCAATATTAAGGAAGGAAAAGTGAGCGAATTAGCCAACAAGCCAACATTAGCGGTGAGCCATATCGCCTTAGGGCCTATTATCGCCGCTATTGCCTATGCCGTAGCAACAATGTCGGGCATGGCTGCGCCAGCCGCATGGACCCTCGGGTGCGTAGTGTGGGTGGCATGGTGGTGGATTACCGAAGCCTTACCATTACCAGTAACCTCGTTGTTGCCCTTTGTGCTGCTGCCACTAGGTGGCATTCTTAGCTTTCAAGAAGCCAGCCGCTCGCTTGGCGACCACATTATTATTCTCTTCATGGGCGCGTTTATGCTCGCCAAAGCCGTAGAGGTTTCCGGTGTGCATCGGCGCATGGCGCTCAACCTGATTCGTTTTGTAGGGGCCTCAGATGGCCGCCGCTTAATCCTTTCGTTTATGATGGCTACAGCTGTGTTATCCATGTGGATTTCGAATACCGCAGCGGTACTGGCGCTGTTGCCCGTGGCCTTAGCCTTGGCAGAAGCCAGCGAAGATCACCGCTTTCAGCGCGCATTACTGCTAGGGTTAGCCTATAGCGCTTCGCTAGGTGGCGTTGCTACCTTAATTGGTACGCCACCGAATTTAATTTTCGCCTCCATTTACGAACAAATCTCGGGCGAATCCTTTGGCTTTGCACGCTGGATGGGTATTGGTGTGCCCATGGTATTGATCGGGTTACCGGTGATTGGCTTTTGGCTTACCCGCGGTTTGCAGTTGGCGATGCCACTGGAATTGCCAAAGTTGGGTACGATGAGTAGCTATGAAAAACGGGTGCTTATGGTATTCGGCGCAGTAATATTTTTATGGGTGTTTCGCACCGAGCCTTTCGGCGGCTGGACCGCAATGGTAGGCACGCCATTGGTGGGTGATTCCACCATTGCGTTAGCTGGTGTTGTGGCCATGTTTGTGGTGAGTAATGGCAAAGGTGGGCGCTTGCTAACCTGGGAGCAGGCCGTAGATATTCCGTGGGGCATTCTACTGTTGTTCGCCGGTGGCATATGCCTTGCTGCCGGCATCATGCAAAGCGGTTTAGGCGAAATTATTGGTGGCGCCTTAGGGCAATTTACTGGCATACCGCTGTGGCTGCTGGTGTTCTTGATCGCCATCAGCGTATCCTTCTTAACCGAGGTTACCTCGAATACCGCCACCGCCACGCTACTGATGCCTATACTCGCTGCCACAGCTGCTTCCAGCGGCTTGCCCATCGAAGTGCTCATGATACCCGCGGCTATCGCCTGCAGCTGCGCGTTCTGCTTACCCGTAGCAACACCACCCAACTCAATCGTATTCGCCTCAGGGCGCATCACCATCAAAGAAATGGCCCGCGAGGGCGTAATGCTCAACGTAATTCTCGCCGTAATCACTGCCTTCGTGGTGATGGTTTTTGTTGCTTAAGATTGGGGTCAGTGAGGCGCGTCTCCGTCCCCAAACTTTTTAGGGACAGAGAAAACTCACCGCCAACCCTTACGCCATATGGCGGGTAGCTCTTGGCGGCGAAGAGTGGGGTCAGTGATCGTGCTCACTGACCCCATTCTCTTGAAAAACGGTAAGAAACACCATAGATTGAAAGTATGAGGCGAAATAACTTCGGGCAGGTTTTGTTGTTGATGTTGGCACTGTGGTGGGTTCTCACCGGCAGCGCTGATGCCTTTTTTGGTCGAGGTTGGTATATAGGCTTACCCATGGCCTTGCTCGCAAGTTGGGTGGCGGTAATAGCTCGCAGCCCGAATTCCGCAAAATTCATTTCCGCAATCCAATGGCGTGGCATCCCGCAATTCATGGCTTTTTTCTTAGGCCGCTCTTTGCTCGCCGGTATAGATGTTGCCAAACGCACGTTAAGCCCTAGCATGCCGCTGCAACCAGGTTTCTACGATTATCAATTTCGTTTGCCGGAAGGCGGGCCGCAATACTTCTTTATGCTCTTGGTAAGTTTATTGCCGGGTACTTTATCGGCTGCAAAATTCCCAACCAAGCAGGCCACAACCCTACGTTTGCACGTGTTGGATACAGCATTAAATATCGCCGATGATTGCGCCGCCACCGAGCGCGTGGTGGCACGCCTATTTGGTGTGGTATTAGCCGAACAGGAAGGTGAACGAAACGGAGGCACGCATGGCTGATTTTCTTACTATTGCGGCACTCGTGCTGTTGTTATCACTATTGCTCGGATTAATTCGTGTGTGGCGTGGCCCAGGCGCTGCCGATCGTATGCTCGCTGCGCAATTGTTTGGTACTACTGGCGTGGGCATCGTATTACTACTGGCCGTGATTACTGATAATAGCGCGCTGTTTGATATCGCACTGGTACTCTCGTTGTTGGCCGCGGTTGCCATTCTTGCCTTTGTACGGCGTTTAAAACTAGAGCAAAGTGCAGCAGATACAAGCTCCCTGAGCGCTAAAACTGATACCGAAGCGATCGAGAAGGAGGGCTAATGAGTTTACTCCTAACTGTTGTGCAAATGTTCCTGATTGGTGCTGGTGTGCTGTTCTTTTTAGTTGGCAGTATCGGTTTACTGCGTTTCCCTGATACCTACACTCGCATTCATGCGCTTACCAAGGCCGATAACCTCGGCTTGGGCATGCTAATCGTGGGCTTACTGCCGTTCGCCAACTCGCCGCAACAAGCGCTAAAAATCCTGCTGTGCTGGGTGCTGATACTGGCGGCTAGTTCGGTGTCTGCATATCTGGTTGCCAACAAGCTGCAAAACGAGGAGCCAAACGCATGATCGCATTTGATATCTTGCTCGGGCTCGGTATGTTGCTGGCGGCTGCAGGCGTGTTTTGGTCGGCAGATCTGTTTCGCGCCATCGTAATGTTTGTAGTGTTTGGCGTACTATTGGCGTTGGCATGGGTGCGCTTGCAGGCTCCCGATCTGGCGCTCGCAGAGGCCGCAATTGGCGCCGGCTTAACCGGTGTATTATTGCTCGACACCTTGAGTGTGTTGCGCGCGAAGAAAACCGCTGCCGGCAAGCTGCCGCCGGTAGATCAGCAGTTGCTCAACACATTTACCAGCACTCGCGCGTGCGCTGCGCAAAATAACAATGGTGTGGGTTACGAAAACCTCCGTTTTTTGGCGGTTGGCTTGCTTGCTCTATGCATCTTAATCGCCTTGCAAGCGGCGCTATTGATGCGCCCAGAGGCTTTGGTTAATTTGCCGATCATGGTTGCCGAAGGGATCCCTGATGCGGGTATCGAACATCCGATTACCGCCGTACTGCTGAATTTCCGTAGTTACGATACCTTGTTAGAAGTAGCGGTGCTGCTGGTGGCAGTAATTATTGGCCTTTCCTTGCGTATTCCCAGCAATAGTAATGAACAACAAGCGCCCAGTACCGCATTAATTACGGCCCGGCAAGCGGCTTATGCCGGCGTAATCACTGAGGGCAGTGGTAACGATCCAATCCTGCTTAACTTCACGCAGCGTTTAATTCCCCTAGTGTTGGTAACCGGCGGCTACATATTATGGGCCGGCTCAACCATGCCAGGCGGCGCTTTTCAGGCTGGTGCCTTAATAGCTGCGGCGGGTGTTATCGCCCGTTTAGCGGGTTACAACATTGCTAGCCGCGTTGATCAACTGCTGCGGTTTGGCTTGGTACTGGGCTTCCTCGTATTTCTTACCGTTGCGGCCAGCGTGATGTTCGGCGGTAGACCATTTTTAAATTATCCCGATGGCTGGGCAGGCTCCTTAATCTTCTTTATTGAAGCCATGCTTACGTTTTCTATCGGCCTCACCTTGCTAAGTTTGTTTGTGCATTCGCCCAGCGATGGTGCCGAGCCTAATGCTAAAAGCTCGCAACGCTCTGTAAAGAGCGCTAGCAGGGTGGGCTCAGATCATGGCGTTGGTAATAAGCCACCTGGCGATAGCGGTAAAACGGAGGCTGATCATGATTAGCTTCTCGGTGGATTTATGGTACGCCGCCATCGGGGCTGCGCTCATTGCCTTGTCATTATTAGCGTTTCTGCTAAGTAAACGCCTGCTCAAGAAACTCTTGGCCTTCAATATCATGGGTTCAGGGGTGTTTTTAGTGATGGTTGGCATGGCGCAAACGCAAAACAACGGTGCTGCCGATGCGGTGCCGCAGGCGTTAGTGCTTACTGGAATTGTAGTTGCAGTTTCCGCAACAGCGCTGGCGCTCGTAGTAATTCGCCGCTTTGCTTTGGCTAGCGTGGTGGCCGCTTTGGCCGCTGAAAACAAGGGGGCGGAGAGAACGGGGTCTGACACCGCCGTCTCTGACACCACCGTCTCTGACACCGCCGTCACTGACACCGACCTCACTGACCCCAATCTCAAAAACGGTGATCCGCAATGATGCCGTTGTTGTTAATTATCCCGCTGGCGTGGGCGATATTATGCATTTTACTGCCTCACCGCTGGCTTTCGCTCACGATTCGCGCGGGGTTGTTGCTGCAAGTGGGCGCTGCATTGCTGCTCACCTTCGATGTGTATGTGAATGGCCCTATCGAGTACGCGCTTGGTGATTGGCAGGCGCCGCTGGGCATTGCCTTAATCGCGGATGGGGTAAGCGTAACGCTCATCAGTTTAAGCGCCGTTGTGGCAATGTTTGTTGCCATCTATGCGCAAAGCTATTTGCAACGTTATGAGCACGAACAAACCTATTTTTGGCCGCTGTTTTGGTTTTTATTGGCATCGTTAAATGGTATTTGGCTAGCGGGCGATCTGTTTAATTTATACGTGGGCCTCGAGTTGCTCGGGCTTGCCGCCGTGGGTATGGTTACTTTAACCGGCGAAAAGCCCGCGCTGCATGCGGCGTTGCGTTATCTGTACGCGGCATTGTTGGGCTCGCTCGCCTATTTGGCCGGCGTGGCTATTCTATACGGCACCTACGGCACCCTAGCTATTCCGCAACTTGGCGAATTGCTCGATACCAATATCAGCACCTTTGTGGCGATAGGCTTAATCAGCATCGGCTTGCTGCTGAAAACGGCCATATTCCCGTTGCACTATTGGTTACCGCCCGCCCATGGTGGCGCATTGGCACCGGTAAGTGCCTTGCTTTCTGCGCTCGTAGTAAAGGCATCGTTCTATATTTTGGCGCGCGTTTGGCTTGATATGGCGTCTGCAATCAACACCCATGTGGTGCTTTACAGCGCGGCGCAGGGCCTCGGTGTGCTGGGGGCTGGCGCCATCCTGTGGGGCAGTTGGCAGGCGTATAAAACGGCGCAAATAAAAATGCTGGTAGCCTATTCCACTGTTGCCCAGCTCGGCTATTTAATGCTCCTTTTTCCACTCACCATCGGCACTACCGCAGTGGCAGCGGGGCTCGCTTGGCAGGGTACTATGCTGCATTTGCTGGCGCATGGCTTCGCCAAAGCCGCCATGTTTATGTCTGTGGGCACATTGGTTTTGGCTATCGGCCACGGCAAAGTGAGCGATTTAGCCGGGGTAAGCCACCGTATTCCCATTTCCTTGTTCGCCTTTGGGCTTTCCGCAGTAAGTATTATGGGCCTCCCCCCAAGTGGCGGCTTTAACGCCAAATGGCTGTTGCTACAAAGTGCCATGGCTAGCCAGCAGTGGTGGTGGTTTATTTTACTGGTAGTAGGTGGCCTACTTACTGCCGCTTATGTGTTCCGTGTGTTCCGCATTTCGTTCGCGGAAAAAGCAACCCATGAGTTTTCCAGCACGCCAAATACGCTTGATTTTACCGCACTAGCACTTGCAGCAATAGCCATTGCACTCGGCTTCTTTAGCCAATGGCCACTGAGTTTGCTGCAAAGCTCCGGCTTTCAAGGAGGTGGGTTATGATTCCTGAATTCACCTTTTGGCTGCCCGTTGCCGTAATCGGCACATCGCTGCTGGCTGCGCTGATTATTTTTGCCTTGCCGGAAGCGCAGCAACGTACTCGCAGTGTTTTAAACATTGGTGCGGCGGTAATAAAGTTGCTGATTGTTGCCTATATGCTGCAGCTCATTATGGTGGGCGATATCGCCGAAACGCGCTTTGAAATTGTCCCCGGTATTGATTTTCTGCTCCGCGCAGATGCACTTTCTATGCTCTTCGCCGGCCTTTCATCGGTGCTGTGGTTGTTCACCACCTTGTATGCTATCGGCTACCTCGAAGGTTCGCCGCATCGCAGCCGCTTCTTTGGCTTCTTCAGCCTGTGTGTGGCCTCCACCATGGGCATCGCGCTAGCGGGTAATTTGTTTACCTTTTTAATCTTTTTCGAAATGCTCACGTTATCCACTTACCCATTGGTGGTGCATCGCGGTACCGAGGCGTCGTTAAAAGCGGGCCGTACTTATTTGCGTTACACCCTCAGCGGTGGCGCTGTTTTACTTACTGCGGTAGCACTATTTTATGGGCTGTTCGGTGCAGAAGCCGCAGAGTTCACAGAAGCAGGCGGTTTGCTAGCTTTTGAGCAACGAAGTGAATACAGCGTTTGGCTGATGGTGTTATTTTTCATGTTTATTGTTGGCTTAGGGGTGAAAGCTGCCTTAGTGCCATTGCACGGTTGGTTGCCTGTAGCCATGGTAGCCCCGGCCCCGGTAAGCGCATTGTTGCATGCGGTTGCGGTAGTAAAAGCTGGCGCCTTTGGCATTGTGCGGGTGGTGTACAACGTTTATGGCATTGAATTTGCTTGGCAGCTGGGAGTGCTGCTGCCGTTGGCAATAATAGCCGCTATCACTATCTTGTGGGGCTCGTTGCAGGCGCTACGGCAAATGGAGCTGAAGAAACGCTTGGCCTATTCAACCGTAAGCCAAGTTTCTTATATTGTGCTCGGGGTGTGTTTATTTGGGCCGATCGGCACCATCGGTGGCTTGGTGCATTTGTTGCACCAAGGGATTATGAAAGTAACCTTATTCTTCTGTGCCGGTAACTATGCAGAAACCCTTGGCATCCATCGTATCGATGAGCTCGATGGCTCAGGTAAGCGCATGCCACTCACCAGCATTGCCTTTACCATTGGTGCTTTTGGCATGATCGGCGTGCCGCCAACCGCAGGCTTTATTAGTAAGTGGTATCTGGCCAGTGGCGCCTTTGCCGCCGAAATGAACTGGGCAGTGCTGGTGTTGATTATCAGCAGCATGCTGAACGCAGCGTACTTTTTACCCATACTGTATCGGCTGTGGTTTAAGCCGCAGAATCAACCCTGGCCAGATGAGCAAATTGCCGCTGCGCGTTTTGAAACCCATAGTTTGTTATTGTGGCCAGTAGTGGCTACCGCAGTGTTCTCCATAGCCGCTGGATTATTCGCGGCGCATGCCTTTAGCCCGCTCACGTGGGCCACCCTAATTTCTGTACGGGAGTATCTGCCATGATCATACTGCTCGTATTGTTCCCTTTATTGTTAACGGCGTTGGTAACTGAGCAGCGCGTGCGCAAGCAATTCTGGATGTTTGCAGCGGCGCCGTTGCCGATGCTGCTGGTAGCTGCTGGATATATTTTGCATGGCGATGGCTTGGCAAGTGGCGAAACCGCATTGGTGCTGAATGCCGATTGGCTGCTACTTGGCGTGTATTGGCGTGTGTCGGGAGGGTTGGTTACTTTGCTGGCTGTCACCGCGCTGCTGTGGTTGCTGGCAGGGGTGTATAGCTGGCAAGCGTACCAAAAGAATCCAGGTGAGGCGCATTTAGCTCGCTATCTGCGTTGCTGGCTGCTTAGCCTTACCGGTAACTTTGGCGTATTGGTGGCCGGAGATATAGCTAGTTTCTATAGCTTTTTCGCCCTCATGACATTTGCCGCTTATGGCTTAGTGATTCACTTTGAAACTCGCCCTGCGTTGTTTGCTGGGCGCATCTACATCGCCATGGCTGTGCTTGGTGAAGCTTTGTTACTCAGTGGATTGCTGTGGGGAGCGCATTTAATTACCGACGATATTAGCCCGCTGCTGGGCGAACTACCGCGAGCCATTGCTGCCAGCGAGCAAGGGCCTTGGGTGGCGTTGCTGTTGTTTACCGGTTTTGGTGTGAAAGCAGGTTTGGCGGGTTTGCATTGGTGGCTGCCGCTTGCGCATCCGGTAGCGCCAACGCCAGCCAGTGCTGTGCTCAGTGGCGCCATGATCAAGGCCGGCTTAGTAGGGTGGATGTTAACCTTGCCGCTGGGCGAATTCTCAGTAATGGCTGCCGATTATAGCAACATTGCTTGGCTGGCTATTGGCCTTGGTTTAATTGGCGCATATGGTGCTGCTGCCATGGGCGTTTTTGCCCAGCAAGCGAAAACCGTTTTAGCCTATTCCAGCGTGAGCCAAATGGGCATGCTCACCTGTATGCTCGGTGTAGGCTGGTTGTATCCCCAGTTTTGGCTCGCAGTTTTTGCAGCAATGCTCGCTTTTGCCATGCACCACGGCGTGAACAAAACCCTCTTATTCCTCGGCGTTGGCATCCGCAAGCGCATACCTGCGGCATTTGTGCCATTGCTGCTTGTGCTGATGGCGATCCCGGCGCTGAACCTAATCGGCCTGCCCTTTACCAGCGGCGCCTACGCCAAAGATCTCTTCAAAGCCGTACTCACCGAACTCCCGCAACCACTGATTTACGCCATCTTCAGCTACGCCGCGCTCGCCACCACTGCTCTCATCCTGCGCTTCGCTTGGCTGCTCCGCTAAGATTGGGGTCAGTGAGCACCGTCTCCGTCCCCATTTTATTTGGGGACAGAGAAAACCGGCCGCTAGCCCACGGAACATATGCACACCGCTCTTGTGGTGGGAAGATCGGGGTCAGTGAGGCACCTCACTGACCCCGATCTCTTCAAACAGCAGAACAGGCAATGAAAATGTCATAAAAACCTGATAAATTAGCGGAATAATTCGTAATTAGGCGGTAAGTTTCTATGTCCAAAAAAGTGTGTTTGCGCCAGAGTAAGCCTTTTCCCTTAAAGGCATTAGTAGGGCTTCTTTCGGTTTCATTTTTGGCGGCCTGTGGCGGCGCCAACACCGCTAATACCAGCTCCAACCCCAGCACAGCGGTTAGCGAAGCGCAAAAACCGCGGGCAATATTGGTGAGTATCGATGCAGGTAGCGAATATCGCTTACGTAATTCCCTGCAAGAAGAGAGCATCCCGGCCTTTTATGAAGTGTTCAATCATGGCGCTTGCTCCGATTACGTGCAGCCATCATTCCCGTCGGTAACCGCAGCAGGCCACGCTGCGTTATGGACCGGCGCCTACGGAAATATCAGCAACATTAGCGCCAATAGCGTACACCCATTACCGCGCAACGAATTCACCGCATTAGCCGCTATTTCTGGTTATAGCTCAGATAATTCGAGTGCCGAACCGATTTGGATAAGTGCAGGTTTGCAGGGCTTGCGAGCCGGTGGCCACCACGTTACACAAGCACCACAAGCGCCTGGCTTTCCATCTGCCGTGGGCGATCGTACAGCGGCAAATGAAGCTGCCCGCAATCGCGTTATCGAAGGCTACCAGCAAGAACATGTGGTGGTAATGAACGGCTACAACAAGATGGTGCAAGCCGATGGCCTGCTCACCGGCGAAAATGTGCAATGGGATAATCAACCGCAGTGGCAAAATCTTAGCCAACTGAACAGCACACTCGAGCCGCAGTTTTTCTCGTTCACCAATAATGCAGGTACCTTTTATGGTGCTATCTACGGTAACGAACGCTACGAAAACATTGCTATTAATACGCAGCCTAATGCTAAAGGCGCGGTGATTGCGGCAGCTAATCCAGCCGAGCAAACAGCACCGCAACACCGTGAACTCGCGCGGCACTTTTCGGCCCCATTGCGAGTTTCCCACGAAGATGGCGCATTATTTACGCGCTTACGGTTGTTCGAAATATCTGAAAACGGCCGCGAGTTCATGCTATTTCACACTCCGATGCACATCGCAGAAACTAATCACCGCGCCGCGCAAAGTGCCTATGAAGAATATGTACAAGGTTGGTTTGGTAACTCCGCCACGCGCATGTATTCCCGCGGCGGTTTTGGCCCAACCTTCTATCAAGGTGGCGATGGTACAGCCGAAGCGCGTTATTTAGAAACCGCTGAGCTAGCAACGAAGTTATTCAATAAAGGCTCAAGCTGGATGTGGAATGAACAAGATGTTGAGCTATTGGTGGATTACTTCCCACTAGGTGATTCAATTGATCACAATCTATACGGCTATCTTGATACCAACTACCCAGATTACGATGCCGATTTAGCCGAGAAAGCCAATGCTCTACGCAACAAAACTTGGCAGTTAGTGGATTTACGCCTTCGCCATTTAATGTCGCTGGCTGAGCAAGATAACGCGGCGGTATTTGTGGTGGGCGATCATGGTATGCGGGCCAGTTGGTTGGAGTTCCGTCCGAATGTGCTTATGCAACAAGCTGGCCTGCAGTTTTTAGATGATAACGGCATGATCGATTTACATCGCAGCAAAGCGGTTTCGAATAACGGCAGCTGGATTACCGTAAATACCGAGGAATGGCGCGGTGGTATTGTGCCGCAAGAAGAGAAAGCAGCGGTTATTGCGGAAATCGTTGCCGCGCTAGAAGCGGTTACGGATGCAGATGGCAATCGTGTTATCGAAAGCATTTATGTTGCTGCCGAGCACCCTGAACTTGGTTTAGGCGGCCCAGCAGGTGGCGATGTGTACTGGAATGTAGCCGATGGCTACGAAGTAAATCGTCGCCATAACACGGCTGAAGTTACTGGCCCTACACGCCTTTGGGCCGGCCATACGCATTCTGCTACCGATCCCAACATGGGCACTTTAACCTGCGCATGGGGCGGTGGTTTCGCAGCTAACCGCATTCCAAACAGCCGACAAATCGATGTGGCGCCCACGGTATCGGAATACTTAGGCATCGCGCCACCAGCACACGCGGTGGGCCGCTCGCTGCTGCAAGAGTTGCGTGCGGCGCGCCCATAGGGCGCTTCCGCGTTCCGCCATTCCACCTAAAGAACCGCTCGAGCACATCCATGTGGCGCTATGGCCGCGCCATCCATGGCGCGGACATTTCTGTAGGTGGAATGGCTAAACGCTCGCGCGCCCTTAGGGCGTTCCCGCCGCGCTTTTACTCAGCGCTGGTATGTTTCTTCATAAATGCCAACACTCGGGTCATCATTTCCACGTTGTTTTCAACGCGGTAAAAGCCATGGCCCTCGTTTTCTACGAGCATTTCCTCGTAGGCAATGCCAGCTTCATCTAAACGTTCTTTCAGCAGGTGGTAATGATCCACGTGAGCACGCATATCTTCGGCACCGTGAGCAATAAACAGCGGCGTTTTGATGTTCGCCACGTGGTTTGTTGGTGAGCGTTCCTGCAATACCTCAGTATCGGTGCCAAGCACACGATCGAGGTAGCGCCGCCCACTTACTTGCTGTGGAATATCGCCGGTTTCTTTTATAAGTTCGAGGTCATACACACCTACAAAAGCCCACGCACAGGCATACAAATCGGGTTCGCGAACAATGCCAGAAAGGGTTGAGAAGCCACCGTAGCTTGCCCCCGCGATGCACACGGCATCTTCTTTGGCGATGCCTTGCTCAATAATCCACTGTGTACCATCGGTGATGTCGTCCTGCATTTTGCCGCCCCACTCACCGTAGCCAGAACGCTCAAAGCCAATGCCATAGCCGCCACTGCCGCGGAAGTTTATTTGCAGCACACCGAAACCATGATGGGCGAAAGCTTGCACAAAGCTATCGAACCCCCAGCGATCGCGAGGGCCGTGCGGGCCGCCATGTACGAACACTACGAAGGGAACTTCGCTGCCTTCTGCATAACCGCGAGGTAGTGTTTTATAGCCGTGCAGAGTAACCCCATCACGCGCCGTAAATTGAATGGGGTGCATTTTTTGCATTTCCGCTGGGTCTATCCATGGGCGCGAAGCCGCTAAAAAGCGCAATGCGGGCGCCTGAGTATCCAGTACGAAAAATTCGGTGGGCGCAACATCACTGGAAACCGCTACCATGGCTAAGTTGCCATCGCGGGTCCAGTTGTTAATGGTTACGCGGCTACCTTCGAACATAGCTTCGAGCTGGCGCAGCCAAACTACTTCCTGCGCGGTATCATCAATACTGTGCCATTGTGGTATGCCATCGTGGTAGCGTACGGCAAGAATTTTACTGCCCGTAACGTCAAACTTAATGCCATCCACTTCTACATGCTCACTGGGTAAAAGTGGCCGAAATTCACCGCTTGCTAGCTCAATTTGATACAGGCCGAGGTGATCATTATCGCGCGAGCGCATATACACAAAATCACCGCTGGCATCAAAGCCCACAGGAGATAAGTGGTCACTAATGTCATTGGAAAAATTCCGCCATTCCTCATCTTCCGATGGGCGCCATGAGAATTCGGGTTTCATGTCGTCATTGGTACCCATGGCAAAGCGCACCACATTATCTTGATCGGCCATCAGGAAGCCGCGGTTCAGCGGCGAAGTGGCTACTCGGTTCGAGCGCGCATTATTTACATTTAAGCGCTCTACTATCGGCCGCGGGCGATCATGCGCCCAGTGTTGCACCAAAATCCAATCCGGCTCTTCGGGTAGTAAGCTAATAATGTCCATAACCCGAAACACGCGGCTACCCGCTTGCGTACCAAACAGCTGGCGGCGATTACCACCATCGGCATTAATTGCATAAATGCGCCCCGTGCCTACCGGCTGTTCTAAGGCACCGGCTTGAATAACACTTGAGAATATCAATCGTTCATCGCTTACCCACTGCACATTCACGGGGCTTTCTTCACCACGTAATTGAAATGCCGCGGTAATAGACATAGCGTCGGGCTTACTGATATCTAACACGGCTAAACTGCGCTGCTCATCGTTGGGTACGGTAACGGCTAAGTATTTTCCGGTTGGAGATATTGCTGCATCACCAAACTCAGCATGCTGGAAAAAATGCTCTAAAGGAATATCGCTCGCATAGGCGCTGGCTAGCATGCTTAACAACAGTAGGGGAATGGTGAGCAGCATATTCAGCAGCTTGGTACGGCTAGATTTAGAAGAAATGGCATCAATCGGCATTAAGTTACTCCAGTGTTTAATGTGCATCGCACTAGGATAACGAAAATAGGCGTTCAGCAGTAGCACAGAAATGTAACATTTCATGAAAGCGTTGTTGCCGCCAATACCACCTCCCAGCTAGCATTCGGGGCGCAGGGAACCGCGCAGGCAACAAAAAACCCGCCAAAAGGCGGGTTCTCTATAATAATGGCGGATAGGGAGGGATTCGAACCCTCGATACGGGATTACCGTATACACACTTTCCAGGCGTGCGCCTTCAGCCGCTCGGCCACCTATCCACAGGCCGCGTATGTTATGGAATTCGCCGGCAGTAATCAAGTGAAACCGCTGGCTTTTTGGCTGCAAGCGCTAAAAATAGTCCGCGAGCGCGCAGATTTTGTGCCTACTGTATCGTTTTACAACAGCCCAGCATATTGCTCCCGCGTGGTAGGGCACCACACACCTTGCTGTACATAGCCAATGTGCGGTAACTGCATCATCCACATACACAAACGCGATTGGCCAATACCACCACCCACAGTTTGCGGCATTTTCTCCGCCAATAGCAGCTGATGCCAAGGTTGTTCTGCCGCACTCGAGCGTCCCGCTGCCGCGAGTTGCTGCAATAATGCCGTACGATCCACGCGAATGCCCATCGAGCTCAGCTCTAAAGACCGTTGCAAAATCGGGTTCCATACCAAAATATCACCGTTCAGCTGCCAATCATCGTAATCCGGGGCGCGCACATCATGAATTTCACCATCACTTAACTTGCCGCCAATCCCTTGAATAAATACCGCTTTGTACTCCTCAGCAATGGCATGCTCACGCTCTTTTGCCGAAAGAAATGGAAAACGTTCGCGTAGGGCTTCGGTGGTAATAAAGTGAATGTGCTCCGGCAATTCTAGTGGCGGTTCCGCACATTGATAGCTCTGCTGATAACTATCCAAGGTTGTTTTCAAGGCCGTGTACACCTTGTTAACCGTTTCATGTAACTGCTCAAGCGAACGCTGTTGCGAGGAAATTACCTGCTCCCAATCCCATTGGTCTACCAGCACCGAATGAATCTCAGAAAGCTGCTCTTCATCTGGCCGCAACGCTTTCATTTGCGCCACAATGCCTTCGCCTTCACTAAAACCATATTGGCCCAACACAGCGCGCTTCCACTTGGCAAGGGAATGCACCACCTCGTATTCCTGTTGCAGCGATTTTACCGCTACCGACACCGCTTTCTCATAGCCGGAAAGCGTATCCTGCGTGCCCTCCGTAGTGCTCGTAAGCAACGGCGCTTGCACCTCAGTAAGATTCAGTTGCGCGCACAAAGCCTCAGTAAACGAATGCTTAATGTAACGAATTTCCTGCTGACGGCTAATAAATGATGCTTTCATGGTAACTCCTTGGCGATGCACGCTGGGCTTGGTTGCCCGTTATTGGTATTTGTATTTTTACTTGCATTAACGAATGGCTATGTAAAGCAGCCTATGGTTAATAGTTTTATCTCCTTTTGGTGTGTTTGCTCAATAGCGTTTTATAAAAGAAGCGTTGCGCAATAATTTATTTAAAATATAGGGCGAATGTGTTAAAAAATATCTATATTTAGGCAGGAAAACGCGAGAAAAAGTAAATGATCGATAATTTAGATAAAAATATTCTGAACGCGTTAGCGGAAAATGCGCGGCAATCCTACGCAGAAATAGCCAAAGCCAACCAAGTATCGCCGGCAACGGTGCATGTGCGCGTAGAGAAAATGCGGAAATCCGGCATCATTACCGGCGCCCGCTTAAGCATTGATGCAAAAAAACTCGGCTACGATATCACCTGCTTTATCGGCATTATTTTGCGCCAAGCAGGCGATTACCCCTCGGCCTTGAAGAAGTTAGAAGCGTTACCGGAAGTAACCGAGGCCTACTACACCACCGGTCAATACAGCGTGCTAATTAAAGTGCTGGTGCGCAACATCGAAGATCTGCAAAAGCTGCTCATCGAACGCCTACAGGTAATCGACGAAATCCAATCCACCGAAACCCTCATCTCCCTGCAAACCCCAATTCAACGCGTAGTGCGCGCTTAAAGGCGCTGCCCGCTGGCTCGCAAAGGCGAAGGGAAGATTGGCTCCGCCAGAGACGCCGCAAGTACATCCCTGTAGGCTTGGCTGCCGCATCCATGCGGCAGACACTCTGGCTGGAGCTCAATC